>CATJIY010000157.1 GCA_949740695.1 uncultured Eubacteriales bacterium | reverse complement strand
TTGTTGCAATAAATTCCGGATTGTGGTAAACTAAAAATACAAAAGTCGCCGGGGGCGAAGCGACAATAGAAAAAGATTGGGTGTTTTGGATGAAAATAATCCTGGCAGAAGCGGATGAAGACTTCCGAGCAATGTTGGTTTTGTATCTGACCAAAGGGCTGCCCGCAGCTAAGCTGGAAGCGGTGAAGGATGGAAGAGCGCTGGTGGAGTGTGTCTGGGCCGCCAAGCCAGAGATTGTGATTGCGAACGCCTTTTTGCCCGAACTGGACGGTCTTTCCGCTTTGGAAGAGATTCGGCAGCGGTCTTTTGTACGGCAACCTGAACTGGTAATTATGAGCGCCTCTTGTAGCCCAATGATGCAGGAAGCTGTTTGTTCGTTGCATCCTGCGTTTTTTACCGCGCTGCCCTGCGATCTTCGGCAGCTTACCGCTCAGGTTACGCTTTGCTGCCGGGAGTCGGTTCGGAAAACCAATTTTCGCAGCTGGAAGCATGAAAAGCCCTTGCACCGGTTATTGCGGGAGCTGGGTATATCCTCCCAGAGCAAAGGGTTCCGGTATTTGGAGTCCTGTCTTCAAAGAATGGAAGGGACAGAGGAACTTCGAGGCAGCTTAACCAAAGTGCTTTACCCAGAGGTGGCCCGGCAGTTTCACACCAGTTCGTGCAATGTGGAGCGGTCAATTCGCAGCGCTATTGTGGCGGCTTGGGATCAGCCAGGGTTTTTGCTGCAAAAGCAGTTGTTTTTCCGCAGGCCAACCAATGGCGAGTTTTTGAACGTCGTATACCATTTGCTTCAGGAGCAGAGCCAGACCAAAGAGGGGACCTGAAAAGCTGGGCTTTTTTCAACAAAGATCTATTATGAATGAAATAGAGACCCGCGCAAAAAGAGGACGGATTGCCGCCCTCTTTTTTATTGTTCTGGAAGTTTTGGTTCTGAAACGGACAGGCCGGACATACCCTGCTAGCAGGAGGGTGAGGAACATGCCTGATCTAGATTTTTTAAAAAGCTTTCATACGGCGGCCCAGTTGCTTCCAGAGCGGTTGTGGCGGGCAGCCTATACCCTGGATGAAGGGCAGCGGCGGCAATGCGAAGAGTTTCGCGTACGGCTGGGACGGCCTTTTGCCGCGACGGTAGCAGGACGGCAGGTGCGTTTGGGAATCGTGCCGGAAAAGGAAGAGCTGGATGCCTTGTTGGCAAAAGCCACCGAAAGCTCGGTACATACCTATTTGGACCAGCTGTGGCAGGGCTATCTCACCACCCGGCAGGGACACCGCATCGGCATCTGCGGACAAGCACCGCAGGGGGATAGCCGTCTTTTGCGGGGACTTTCCTCGGTAAATGTGCGTATCGCCCGGCAGGTATCTGGGTTGGGAGAAGAATTCCGTCTTTGGGATGACACAGGCTTTCGCAGCACCTTGATTTTAGCGCCGCCGGGCAGCGGAAAGACTACATTGCTGCGGGAACTGTGCCGCAGGCTCTCCCAGCGTTTTCGGGTGGCGGTAGCGGACGAGCGGTATGAGATTGCCGCTTGCGCCGGCGGAGAGCCTCGGTTTTCCATCGGCCAGTGCGATGTGCTTTCCGGCGGAAACAAGCGGGAGACTGTCCCGATGTTGCTGCGGTCCATGTCTCCGGAGATTTTAGCGGTGGACGAGATTACCCAAGTTGAGGATTGTGACTGTCTGTTGGAATGTGCCGGTTGCGGCTGCGGATTGTTGGCCACCGCCCATGGCAGGGAGCTGTCAGATCTGTACCGCCGTCCGGCTTATCGGAAGCTGGCAGAAAACCGGGTCTTTTCTCAGGTGATTTTGATTGGACAGGCAGGTGGCAGGCGGGACTATCGCATCATGCAGCTTCCTCAAGGGGAGGCGGCTTTATGAGGGCGTTGGGAGCGATTTTGTTGGTAGTGGCTTGCGGCGGGGTGGGCTTTGGATGGACCCTGCGGCAAAAACAGCGGATTGCCTTGTTGGAAGCCCTGCGGGCGGCGGTTCAAGGGATTGGAACCGAGTTGACCCAGCGGGGGACGCCGCTGCCAGAAATTTTGGAGGGGGAAGCTCGCCGGAGCGATCTACTGGCAGAAGGATTGAGCCAGCTGGCAAAGGAGCTCCGGCGGGGGAAGCCGGTGGTCCAGGCGGCGGCGCCGCTGCTGGAAGCGCTTTCCGGCAGATGGGAGCTGCCTCAGGCAGCCCAGACCATGGAGGAGCTATGCCAGCGTTTGGGCCGGTATGACGCGCCTACCCAGGGAGACGCCTGTGTTCGGGCCGCCGCCCGATTGGAGCAGATTGGGGAAGAACAGCAGCGAGTGCTGCTGGAAAAAGGAAGGCTGTATCACACAGTGCCCTTGGCCCTGGGGGCAATGGCGGCGCTGGTGATCTGGTAAAAGGGGAAGGCTGCATGGATGTGGATTTGATTTTTAAGGTAGCGGCTATTGGCATTTTGGTAGCGGTGCTCAACCAGCTGCTGATTCGCTCGGGTCGGGAAGAACAAGCTATGATGACCACGCTGGCTGGGTTAATCGTGGTGATGATGATTTTAATTCAGGAGATCAGCGGAATGTTTCAGCTGATTAAACAGACCTTTGGCCTATGAGCGGAGGATTTTTTTTGCGGGCGGTGGTGCTGGCTTTAGCGGCGGTGTACTGCGCCCAGCTGATTCGGAACAAAACGCCGGCTATGGCTCTGCTGATAAGTTTGGCGGCGGTATTGGCCTTGGTGGGGCTGCTGGCGCCTCAGTTGCGGGGCGCCTGGCAATTTTTTCAGCAGTGTCTGGAAGAGACCGGGTTGGATCGAGAAATTTTTTCCCCAGTGATGCGGGTGCTGGCGGTTACGCAAATCACCCATCTTACTGCAGAGCTTTGTCGGGACGCGGGAGAGAGGGCCATCGCGGCAAAGCTGGAGCTATGTGGAGCGGTGGCCTCGGTACTTTGTGTGATGCCCTTGGCTCGTCAGGCGCTGGCTTTGATCGGCGCGTTCGGGTCATGAGGCGCCTGGTAGCGGCAGCCGCCGCGGTTTGGTTGGCGGTATCCATTCCCTGTCTGGCGGCCGGGGAAGAATTGCGGCAGGCTTTGCCGCCTGAGGCGGGAGAGATTCTTTCCGGATTAGAGCCGGAATCGGTGGATGTAAAAAGCGGCTTTTCCGCCCTCTGGCGGGGAGTGGAGCGGGAATTGCGCCAGGGGTTGAAAAGCTCGGTGAATACTGCTTTTTGGATGACCGCCATCTGTCTGTTGCTTTCTTTGGCCACCAATTTTGCGAGAGGCGCTGGATTGGCGCTTCCTGCCAGAACGCCTGAATTGGCGGGAACCACAGCAATTTTACTGCTGGCCTTTGGAGAGAGCGGCGCGCTGTTGGCCCAGTGCCGGACAGTGATTGCCAATTTGGACAAGTTCACCCGGTTGCTGACCACAGTATTCACCATAGCCAGCGCGGCGGCAGGGAGGCCGGCCAGCGGCGTAGCGACGGCAGGCGCGGCCATGCTGTTTTCCGATGTAATTTTGCAGCTTTCCCTGCGGGTATTTTTGCCTATGATTACCCTGTATCTGCTGCTGATTTATGCGGGGATTATCAGTGAAAACGGTGCGCTGCATCAGGCGGCGGGGGTGGGGAAATGGGCGGTTACTACCTTTTTCAAGGTGTTTCTCACCGCGTATTTTGCCTATCTCTCCTTTACCGGACTGGTCGCCGGAACGGCGGACGCCGCTGCCGTAAAAACCGCTCAAAGTCTTAGCAGCAATTTGCCTCTTGTGGGCGGCGTGATCGCTGGGGCTTCAGAGACCATTCTGGCGGGGGCCTCAGTGGTGCGGGCGGGAATCGGTTTATTTGGCTTTTTAGGAGCGGCGGCCATCTGTCTGACGCCTTTTTTGCAGGGAGTATGCCATTTATTGGTGTTTCGGGTGCTGTCGGTGTTTGCGGCGTCCTTTGCGGAAGGAGGCGTAAAAAAGATGCTGGATGGACTTTCGGGCGCATATAGCATGGTGGTGGGCATCCTTACGGCCTGTTGTGCGGTACAGTTTATCACCATTGTGGTGAGCATGACGGTGACCGGAACATGACGGTGGCGGCGGGATTGATGAAACTGGCGGCGGCAGGGCTGATGTGC
>CATJIY010000156.1 GCA_949740695.1 uncultured Eubacteriales bacterium | reverse complement strand
GTCCAGCCGGGCGGTTTCATCTGGAAAGATTACTGCAGCCAAAGCTTTCCGGTCCACTTGTCCCTGGTTGGTTGCGCCAGGGAAGCGGCGGGCAATCGCCGCAATCATATCTGGATCGCCTTGCAATAATTGCGCGTAAATGGCGTCGGCGTCCAGCACCAGCGCTCCCTGCTGTTCCAGCCGCTTGGAAAGCAAGCTTTTTCCGCTGCCTGACCGGCCGGTGAGGCCAAGCACCCGCCGGCCCCGCCGGCAGTCCAGGGAAGAAAATCCGGCGGCTTTTCGCAGGCGGTTGACGATTCCGGCGCTTTTTCCGCAGGAGCGGGGGCATTGAATGAGAATTCGCCGGACTTCGGTGCGGTCAAACTGCCGCAACAAGGAAAAGAGCCGGCGAGCCTGCCCGGCGTAATCCCAGCTGGTACCCAGCGAGCAGGCGCAATTTCGATCTTCTAACTTTGCCCAAAACTCCTCAAAGCAAACCACCCCGTCTTCCGGGAGGCGTTGTGCCAAAAGCGCCTGAAAGGTGGTTTCGGGCGGACCATCCAGCAAGACTACTGGCGCTTTCGGCGCGTAATGGCGGTATTTCATGCCAGGCGCCAGGACGGGCTCTCCAGGCGCAAGTCCCCGCAGGACTGATTGGTCGGTTAGGACCGCGCCCAGAGCTTGGGCAATCATCTCCTGGGTGACGGCGCCTGGCCGCAGGATCCGAGGCACAGAGCCCGTCAGATCCAATACGGTGGATTCCACGCCCACCCCACAGGGACCGCCGTCCAAAATGGCAGGGATACGGCCTGCCATATCCTCCAGGACATCCTGAGCGTTGGTGGGAGAGGGTTTGCCGGAAAGATTGGCTGAGGGAGCCGCCAGGGGTACGCCTGCCGCCTGAATCACCGCCCGAGCCAGGGGATGCGCCGGCATACGGATACCCACTGTGTCCAATCCCGCCGAGGTACAGGCGGGGACGATAGAAGATTTTTTTAAGATCATGGTCAACGGACCGGGCCAGAATTGCCGGGCCAGCAAATCAACGGCCGGAGGAATTTCCAGACACAAAGTTTTTAGTTGATCGAAGGCAGCGATATGGATAATCAAAGGATTATCCTGGGGCCGGCCCTTGGCTTGAAAGATGCGGAGCACCGCCGTTTTATCCAGTGCATTGGCCGCTAAACCATAGACCGTCTCAGTAGGAATGGCCACCACTTGGCCCAGTCGCAGCAATTCCCCTGCTCGGAGAACGCCATCCGGCTGACCGGAAAGCAGCTCAGTCGTCATATTTTCCGCAGTAGTGAATGTCATAGCTGTCCATTGCTTTTTGAATAATATCTTTTGCACCTGCCGCGCCTAATACATCGTTGGTGGCGGTGGTTTTATTCTCCAGTGTTTTATAAATTTCAAAAAAATTAGCGATTTCGGTGGTAATATGTGGGGGCAGCTGTTCCAGATCGGTATAACTGTTCCAGGTGGGGTCAAAGCAGGGTACAGCGATGATTTTGTCATCGTAATCGCCGCCGTCCATCATGCGGATGCACCCCAGAGGGAAACATTCCACTTCTACCATTGGGTCTAACACTTGGGAACAAAGCACCAATACGTCCAGCGGGTCCCGGTCGTCTGCATAAGTCCGAGGAATAAAACCGTAGTTTGCCGGGTAGTGCGTGGCGGTATAGAGAATACGGTCCAGCCGTAACAAGCCGGTACGCTTGTCCAGCTCATATTTCTTCTTGCTGCCTTCGGGAATTTCAATCACTGCGGTGAACCGGTTCGGGGTAATGTATTTGGGATCAATGTCATGCCATACGTTCATAAAATGGTTCCTTTCTAATACAGTATGCAATAAAAATCATATCATAACAAATAGTATCAACTAGGGCTGCTGTCCGGTTCGCAGCCGTTCGGCCTGATAAGCGGCGGTCAGGGCGTCGATCAGCTCGTCCAGGTCGCCGTTCATCACTTGATCCAGTTTGTAGAGCGTAAGGCTAATGCGATGGTCGGTAAGCCTTCCTTGGGGGAAATTGTAGGTGCGGACGCGGCCGCTGCGGTCGCCGGTGCCCACTTGATCTCGACGGAGGTCCGCCCGTTGGGCGTCCAGCTTTTCCTGCTCTCGCTGATAGAGCTTGGCCCGCAGCAGCTTCATGGCACGGTCCTTATTTTTGTATTGACTTCGCTCGTCTTGACATTCCACCACTGTTCCAGTGGGCAGATGGGTGATGCGAATGGCCGATTCGGTTTTGTTTACGTGCTGTCCCCCTGCGCCGCCAGAACGATAGGTATCGATTTGCAGGTCGGCAGGGTTGATTTCCAGTTCTACCTCCTGAGCTTCCGGAAGCACAGCTACTGTGGCTGCCGAGGTCTGAATACGGCCCTGACTTTCGGTGTCGGGTACCCGCTGAACTCGATGGGTTCCAGATTCAAACTTGAATCTGGCCCAGGCTCCTTGACCTTCCACTGCAAAGCTGATCTCCTTGATACCGCCCAACTCGGTGCGGTTTTCATTCATAACTTCCACTGAGAAGCGCCGCCGCTCGGCGTACATGGCGTACATCCGGAAAAGGTTGGCGGCAAAGAGAGCGGCTTCCTCTCCACCTACTCCGCTGCGGATTTCTATAATTACGCTTTTATCGTCGTCAGCGTCTCGGGGAAGCAATAGCTGCCGCAGGGAAAGCTCTAGCTGATCCATTTGTTCTTTTGCAGCTTGCCATTCCTGTTCGCCCATGGCGCGCATTTCTGGGTCAGGGTCTTTTTGCAACTCCAGAGCGGTATCCAAATCGGCTTTGGCGGCTTCCCATTGGGCAAAGGTTTGGGCCACCGGGGCCAAATCTTTTTGTTCTTTCAGCAACCGGGCAGCCAGCGCCGGGTCGGCATAGACCGAACCGTCCTCCAGCTGCCGCTGAATTTCCTGCCACCGCTGGCGAATTTGCTCCAATTTTTCAAACATGACCGTTCTGCCCTCCTATTGTATTGTTATTATACTGAATGAAAGCGAAAAAAACAAGGGAGCAAGCCTCGATCTTGCTAATTTTTGCACCAGTTAACCAATTGGAAAAAGATAAATGGATGAGTCTGAAAGGTGGAAATCTTTTTGTGAAGAGCGAAAAACAATTTTTCAGCAAAGAGATCAAACTCTTTTTACCGACAAAAATTAACAACGGTTTTTTGCCCATATCCGGCGGCTGTTTGCGGCATGCTAAAAAGGCGCAGATCGCAAAGCGCGGCAAAACAAAAGCGAATTTTAGCCGTAAAGACGCCCTTTAGCCAGGAAGGCTGAATTTGCGCACCCTGGCAAGATCGCCAAAGGAGGTGGTTCCATGTCCTATGGCAAACGGAGCCGGCCCTTTCAGCCGGTAGTATGCCCCGCGGGCCAGCGAACCGACAAACAGCGGCCGTATAATCAGCCCTGGGCCAACGACGAAAGTTTGGAAGAGGAACATCGCTGGAGAGAGGAGCATATTCAGTAACACAGTATCCGCCCCGCCGAAAAACGGTGGGGCGGATATTTCTAAGCGAGACGAGGGGAAAACGGATACGAATGGGGAACGCATTTTTCCCTTGCGTCAAAGAACTTTGGATGGTATAATAGTAAAAATAATGGCGTTAATGGGCTTATCAGCCTTTTACGCGATAGAGAGGGGAGATTGGTTTTGGATAAGCGGTTTTCCAGAATGGTGGAGTCGGGTACGCGGCTGACCTTTTTGGTGATGCTGCTTTTCGCTGGGGTAACTTGGCTGGCGGTGAGCTGGTGGGCCGGATTGGCTGAGCTGACGCTGGTGGCGCTGCTCTATGTATACTACCGCCGCCGTAACCGGCGCCGCAGCACAGAGATCCGAAAATATGTGGAAAGTTTAGCCTTTTCCGTTGACAATGCGTCCAAACACTCCCTGATGAATTTTCCCCTTCCTACTATGATCTTACGGGTAGACACCGGGGAGATTATTTGGTGCAATGAATTGTTTTCTGAGTTGAGCGGCAAACGGGAGAGCTTGTTTGAAACCCATATTACGGATGTGCTTCACGGTTTTGACACTCGTTGGATTATGGAGGGCAAAAGCCTTTGCCCCTATGACGTTAATCTGGGAGAACAGACCTATCAGGTTTATGGGAATCTGGTGCGCCCTGGCCGGGGGCAGGGGCCGGCGCTGCTGGCCACCTTATATTGGATTGACATCACCGAACAAAGCCGTTTGCAAGATTATGTGGAGCGGTCTCGTCCGGTGGTGGCTATCATTGTGATTGACAGTTATGAAGAGCTGATGAAAGGAGCCAACGAAGCGGAAAAATCCATTCTTACCGCGGATATTGACCGGCGGATCAACCAGTGGGCAGAGCCAGCGGCCGGAATTGTCCGGCGGTTGGAAAGGGATCGGTATCTTTGTCTGTTTCAGCAGCATGCTTTGTTGGAGTTCACCGCCAAGAAATTTTCTATTTTGGAAAGCATCCACGAGGTGCAGAATAGCGAAGGGCTCAGCGCCACTCTGTCGATTGGGGTGGGCAAAGGGGAATGTCCTTTGCAGGAGCTGTATCAATTCGCTGCGCTGGGCATCGATATGGCTCTTTCCCGGGGCGGAGATCAGGCGGTGGTAAAAACCAAAAGCGCTTTTGAATTTTATGGCGGCCGCAGCAAGGAGCTGGAAAAACGCACCAAGGTGAAATCTCGGGTAATGGCAAACGCGCTGATGCAGCTCATTCGGGATAGCAGCCAGGTTTTTTTGATGGGACACAAACGGTCTGACCTGGATAGTGTGGGCGCTTGCGCCGGCTTGGCCGCCGCAGTGCGCAAGGCGGGACGGCCGTTGTATATCATCATCAACGACCAGTCCACCGACGCAGGGGATTTGATTGCCCGCCTGCGGAAGCAGCCTCAGTATGAGGGTGTCTTTTTGGATGAGCAGGAAGCGATCATTCGAGCGGAGGGCGCGGCGCTGTGCATTGTATGCGATACCTCCCGGCCCGACCTGGTAGAAGCGCCCGACCTGTTAGCCTCCGTTCAGCGGGTGGCGGTGGTGGATCATCACCGCCGGGCTGCCCAATATATTGAAAACGCCGCCATCAGCCTGCACGAGACTTATGCCTCTTCGGCCAGCGAGCTGGTAGCCGAGCTGTTGCAGTACATGATCAATCCCCAGGATATTTTAAAAGCCGAGGCAGACGCCATGTTGGCGGGTATTTATCTGGATACCAAAGGTCTTACGGTGAAAACCGGCGTGCGCACCTTTGAGGCGTCTGCCTTTTTGCGGCAGATGGGGGCGGATACAGTAGAGGTGCGTAAGATGCTTTCCGGCGGGCTGGATGGTTATGTAAAGAAATATCAAATTATTTCCTGCGCCAAGGAGCGCTTCCCCGGCATCTCCCTTTCGGTGGTCAGCGAAGAGATTCAGAGAGCCACCGCATCCCAGGCGGCGGATGAGCTGATTAACGCCTCTAATATTAAAGCTGCTTTTGTGGTTTATGGTGAAAAGGGCGGCGCTGTCATTTCCGCCCGTTCCTATGGTCAGATAAATGTGCAAATGGTCCTGGAAAAGATCGGCGGCGGCGGCAGCTTGACTGCAGCGGGAGCACAAATGCCTGACCGGTCTCCCGAAGAGGCGGCGGAACTGCTGTGCCGGGCGATGGAAGAATATCTCAGAGAAGATCCCAAAAAGTCCAGTTGAACGCTGAAAGGTTTGCCGGAGGATATGGAAAACAGGCGAATATCCCATAGAGTGAAAAGGAGTACGTTATGAAGGTAATCTTGTTGCAGGATGTAAAAGCCCAAGGGAAAAAAGGAGAGATGATCAATGTTTCGGACGGTTATGCCCGCAATTTCCTTTTGCCCCGTAAGCTGGCTATGGAAGCTACTACAGACGCTATCAACGCCAAGAAAAATGCGGACGCTGCCGCGGAGCGCCGTATTCAGGAGGATCGCAAAGCCGCTCAGGAATTGAAAGCCCGATTGGAAAAGATGACGGTAAAGATTCAGGCCAAAGCGGGGGCGGCAGGCCGGCTTTTTGGTTCAGTGACCACCAAGGAGATTTCGGAAGCGTTGCTGGCGCAACATAAAATTGATCTGCCCAAAACCCGTTTGGAGCTGGCCGAACCGATCAAAGCTTTCGGCACTTATCGGGTGAAGGCAAAGCTGTATACCGAGGTCCAGGGCGAGGTGATCGTCCAGGTGACCGAGGGCTGAAAGGCTTTTGAAAGAACCTGGCGGGGCGGAGATTTTCCGTCCCGCAGCGTCGCGTAAAGGCCCGGTGCGCGGGCAGGAAAATCCGGTGGAAAGGAGAGCGCCCCATGCCAATGGAGGAATTGCTGGCCAGGCAGACGCCCTATAGCCTGGAGGCCGAGCAGGCGGTGCTGGGCAGCATGCTGGTGGACCCGCAAAAGATTCCAGACGTGATGGAACGGCTTAAGCTGGAGGATTTTTATATCGAGTCGAACCGGTTGGTTTATGACTGCATCAGCCGGATGTTTTTGGAAGGACGGTCCATTGATCCGGTGACCTTGCTGGATGAAATCAAGGCGCTGGGTTATCGGGAAAAGATTCAGCGGGATTATGTGCTTCAGCTGGTGGAAATTACCCCCAGCGCAGGGAATGTTCAGGATTACGCGCGCATCGTCCGAAGCAAAAGCATGCTGCGGGAGCTGCAACAGGTGGGCGGCGAGATTGTAGAGCTGACTCGGGCTGAGGAAGAGGACGCTGAGACAGTAGCCGATTTGGCTGAGCAGAAGGTTTACGCTGTTCGCCAGGGGCGGGAGGTCCAAGGATTTACGCCGCTGAATCTGGCGATACAGGAGGTTTATGCCCATCTGGACGAGCTGGCGGCCAACGGCGGCAGTCTGCCGGGGATTCCCACCGGATTTTCTATGCTAGATCAATATATTGGCGGGCTGAACAAAAGCGACTTGATTTTGCTGGCGGCCCGGCCCGGCATGGGCAAAACCGCCATTGCCCTGAACATTGCTCTGAACGCCGCGAAAAAAAGCGGAAAAACAGTGGCGGTTTTTCAGTTGGAGATGTCCCGGGAGCAGCTGACTTCCCGCTTGCTTTCCAGCGAGGGATTTATCGACAGCAGGAAGCTGCGGATGGGCAGTCTTACCGACGAGGACTGGCAGAAGATGGCCGAAGCCACGGAAAGCCTCAACCGGGTTTCCATGTTGATTGACGAAAATTCTGGCATTACCGTCCCAGAAATGAAAGCCAAATGCCGCCGGCTAGGGAGCCAGCTGGGGTTGATTGTGATTGACTACCTCCAGCTGATGCACACGCCTCGCCGCAACGATAACCGGGTTCAGGAAGTCGCTGAGATTTCCCGCTCTCTAAAGATCATGGCCAAGGAGCTAAACGTGCCGGTGCTGTGCTGCAGTCAGCTTTCGCGGGGACCTGAAAGCCGGCAGAGCAAAAAACCCATGTTGTCCGATCTGCGGGAGTCTGGTTCTATTGAACAGGATGCGGATATCGTGCTTTTTATCTATCGGGATGACTACTATAATGATAGCGATGAAAATCGTAACACTGCCGAGCTGATCGTGGCAAAAAACCGTCACGGGGAAACTGGCAGCATCGCTTTGCAATGGATGGGACAGTATACTACTTTTCTATCTGTGGATAACCGGCATGAAGGCGGATGAGGCTATTTTGCGGTTTTCCCTGTTGGAACCGGGGGACCGGGTGTTGTGCGCTCTTTCCGGAGGAGCAGATTCGGTATGTCTGACCCATTTTTTGGCCGAAAAAGCTGGGGAGATGGGCGTTACTGTGGCGGCGGCTCATTTTTTCCATGGACTGCGGCGGCGGGATGGACCTGCGGAAAAGGCTCTCTGCCAGCGGCTGTGCGACCGGTTGTCCATTCCGTTGTTTTATGGGGAGGGGGACGCCGCTGTTTTCGCGAAAGCCCAAGGGCTGGGAATAGAGGAAGCCGCTCGGACGCTGCGGCGGGATTTTTTGCTTCAGACGGCTCAGCGTTGGGAAGCGGGAAAAATCGCTACCGGCCACCATTTGGAGGATAGCGCCGAGACTCTGTTATTTAATCTGATTCGGGGGACTGGCGGCGCGGGATTGGCAGGAATCCCCCCGAAGAAGGAGCAGTGGATACGGCCGTTAATTCTCACCAGCCGGCAAGAAATTGAAGCTTACCTGCAACAGCGGGATTTGGCCTGGGCCAATGATCCCACCAATTTGATGGGGGACAATGTCAGGGCGATTTTGCGGCGGCAGGTGTTCCCTGTGCTTACTGGGATAAACGGGCAGGCCGCGCCCCATCTGGCCCGGGCTGCTCTGGACAATTGGCAGGCGGACCGAAAGGCCGAGGAGCAGGGCGCGGCTTTGGCCAGGCAGGCGCAGAACAGCCGGGAGGGGTGCTGGATTGAGATTCCCGCGCTGCTGGATTTGCCAGAAGCAGCGGCCGTCAGGGCGCTTCAACAGATTCAGCGGGCGGCCGGGGGCCGAATGTTGGAGCGATGTCATATTCAGGCGCTTTTGCATTTGTGCCGGAAGCCCGGACCATCCGGCCAAGTTGATCTGCCTGGGAGTCAGGGGGTGCGCCGGGGAGACCGGTTGTTGTTTACCGTTCATCCGCCTGACTTGCCTCCCAAGCCGCAAACGTTGGCAGTGGGGGAGCCTGCAGTGTTTGGCCAATGGACGGTATGTCTGGCGGAACAGCCTGGACCCGGCGGCTTACCAGTGGAGCGGGCAAAGTGCGGTCCCGCGCCCAGGGTACGCAGCCGTTGGCCG
>CATJIY010000155.1 GCA_949740695.1 uncultured Eubacteriales bacterium | reverse complement strand
TTATGCGGGACAGATCCGCACGGAGCTTGGGCAGAAGCTGGGACTGATCGAACAAAAAGCGTACCGGTTCTGTTAGGCAGCGCAGGGCGCCCGTTCCTCCTATTGAGGAAATTACGCCGCTCTTTCCAGCGGGCAGCTGTGCAAGTGTCATCATCGTCCTCTCCTTCTATTCCCTGAAAGGGTTATATTTGAAATCATCGAGTTTGTTGCAACTAACTATATGTTAGTATAAGCGAACTTATGCTGCCTGTCAAGGGGTAAAATTATCAAAACCCTATAGATTTTTTGGTAAGTCAAAAAAAGAGGCTTTTCCCGAAAGAAAAGCCCGAACAACGCCTGATCAATCACAACATTGACCGGAGATATGGAAAGGGAACTTGGGGTCGTTGATGAGTTCCAGCAGACCGGCCTTTACCCCCGCCTTGATGACAAAATAGAACCCGCCGAACAGCACCGCTAACGCTAATAAAGCGGGCAACAGCATATCGTCTGGTTTAGGCGGCGGTCCGGGGTGGCCCTGAGGCGGACAACCACAGTCGTTTTGCGCGCCAAAGTTGGGAAACATACTTTACCTCTCTTTCAGTCCTCACGCCGTAGCCGGCTTACCAGCTGACGGTAACAATCTTCCATTGCCTCCACCCGAATATGGGGGCGGTATATGTCCTCAATCCGATCGTGAAGGGCGTGGGCGGCAGCGATTTGATTCACCGCATCCTCCAGCAAGGATTGCTCGGCAGCCCCCAGCAGCCGCAGCCTTCCCCGGCTATTCCGCAGATCCTGAGAAGAAAGCATGGCGTCGATACGAACCGTGCGGCTAGGGCGGAAGGGCAACGCGGCCTCTCGCTGAGTGACAAAGGCCAACCCAGCGCCAGGCAGCAGCAGATGTAAGATGCGCTGAGGTTCCGCCGGGTCTAGACAGACATAAACTTCCTGCCCTCGGGCTACCGCCCCTTCCTTCAGCGCTTCCAACAAAGGATGGGCCAGGCCGTAGCTATCTTTCAAGGCAATGATCCGGTTGGCGCAAGCGGGGATGGTCTCCCAAAGAAACAACTGCCCTTTGGGGGTGATTCCATCCAAAAACCGCATACGGATTTTGCCTGGGCCGGGAGCTCGGGGAATCTCCCGACGGATCAGCCCGGCCGCTCGCTTTTCCGGCCCAGTTCCCGACAAAAGCTGGCTGGCAGCTGCCCGCCGCTCTTCCCGCACTAAGACAGCGGCAGCGATCAGCCGGTAAGCCTGGGCGTAATACTGCCGGGAAGCGGCCTGGAGCGCGTATAATGCCTCGGCTTGACTGGCCAGATCTTGGGCGTTTCGATAAGGGGGCAGCGTCAGATAATCTCCATCACAGCCAGGGAATACCGGCTCGAACACATGGGGGGCGGTGCCGTCTAAAATCGCCAAATCCTCCAATACCACTCCGTCTAAGGAATCGGGATCGGAGGAGCAGAAAATCTCTTCCTTCAGCCCGCCAAGCTCTTTGGCCAGACGGGCCATGCAGGTAGACTTGCCGCTGCCCGGTCCACTTTTTACCAGATAAATCCGCCGGGACTGTTCCTTTTGCAGCTGGGGAAACAGGGAGACAAACCCCTCTTTGGTGTTGGCTCCCAAAAAAAATTGCAACGCCATGAAAAAGGCTCCTTTCCAATCAATTTGCGTTCATTTGCCCCAGTCTATGGAGAAAAGGAAAGGGTGGTGCAGGCGGAAAAGAGATTTTTTATAAAAAAGTGGGAGACGCCTTCAAAGAAGCGTCTCCCGCGAAGCAATTATGAAAACTTGACGCGCCCGGTTACGCCTGGTCTTTTTGCGCTTTCATCCGGTCAAATACTGTGAGAATCTCATTGTCCGGCGCCGGAGTTTTTAGGCTAACCAACAAGATGGCCAAAGCCGCCGCCAAAAAAGCAGGCAAAAGCTCATAGATATTCCACAAGCCGCCCAGAGGCCGCAACAAAAACTTCCAAAGAAACACCATAACCCCGCCGGTGAACATGCCCGCCAGCGCCCCCTGCCATGTGGTGCGCCGCCAAAACAAAGCAAATAGCACCACCGGGCCAAACGCAGCGCCAAAGCCTGCCCAAGCAAAAGATACAATGGAAAACACCGAACTGTTGGGGTCCCGCGCCAAAACAATCCCTAGCACAGCCACCACCACCAGCGCCAACCGGGCCACCAGCATCTTTTTCTTTTGGGAGAGGTCGATTTTCAACAGCCCGCCCAGCAAATCATGGGAAACGCTGGAAGATGCAGCCAGCAGTTGAGAGTCGGCAGTGGACATCGTGCTGGCTAAAATGCCCGCCAGAATCAAACCTCCCAACATAGCGGCGGCAATCCCATGATTGGCGGCCGCGCCTTGAAGCGCGATCATATTAGAAATGCGGACCAGCAGAGATTCCGCCGCTGAGGCACTTTCAAACCCCTCCATTGCGCCGCTTTGCGCCATACCATAGCCAATAATGCCGATCAAGATGGCAATCCCCATAGAAAACACTACCCAAATCGTACCTACCCGCCGGGAGAGCTTCAGTTTTTTGGGGTTCTCAATGGCCATAAACCGCAACAAAATATGCGGCATCCCAAAGTATCCCAAACCCCAAGCCAGAGTGGAAACAATGGTTAGCAACCCATAGGCCCCCGTTTGTCCGGTGACCACATTACCGGTGTGGGTCAAATCCAGATAGCCGGCCGCTTGCCGGGCGTTATCCAAAACACTTCCCAATCCGCCTGCGGTTTGAATCCCAAAGATCAGTACTGCCGACAGGGCGATGGTCATCACAATCGATTGAATCAAATCCGTAACGCTGGCCGCTAAAAATCCTCCCAGCATGGTATAGCCCACGATGACCACCGCGCTAATGGCCATGCAAGCCAAATAGTCCCAACCAAACAGCGTGGAAAAAAGCTTCCCGCAAGCAGCAAAGCCCGAAGCGGTATAAGGCACAAAAAATATCAGAATCACCATCGCAGCCAGCCCCTGCAACAACCGCTTTTTATCGCCCAGCCGCAAGGAAAAAAACTCCGGAACTGTGATGGCGCCCACCTCCGCGGTATACTGCCGAATAGGCCGGGCCACCAACAGCCAGTTGCAATAGGTACCTACCGCCAGGCCCGCCGCCGTCCAAAAGGGATCGGCCAAGCCGGTAAAATAGGCCAGACCAGGCAGTCCCATCAGCAGCCAGCTGCTCATGTCCGAGGCTTCCGCGCTCATGGCGGTGACCAGCGGGCCAAGCCCTCGCCCTCCCAGATAAAAATCTTTGGCGCTGCGGTTGCGCCGGGTGTACCACACGCCGACTGCCACCATAAACGCCAAGTAAACAAAAATAGTCGCCACCATCCAAACGATTCTCATAGGTGTGTCCTCCTTGGGTTTGTATGAGGGGAGTATAACACACTTCTTATTAGACTACAATACAGAATATCGTATAGACTATTGTCTGAACGATTATAATATTTTTTCTAATATGCTCTTATAAATACTGGATTTATTACTGTACGATTTTATCAAAAGAAAAAGAACAAACAAAAATATTTTTGTTTGTTCCCCGTAAAACCCTTTGGCAATATTCCTAGTTATTGACCAGCTTCTTCCGGCGTCCGTAGCTTTTCTAAAAACATAGGCAGCAGCCGGGCCGAATAATCCGTCAAAGAATATTCCCCGCCGCACAGGCACCAATCATACATCAATGCCCGCTCTGTCAACGCATAAATTTTAACCATCTCATTAGCGGTCAGCTCCTGCCGCAACTCTCCTCCAGTCTGCCCCTCCAAAATCACCTGCCGAAGATATTTGAAATACAACCGGTCCCGGTCCAACAAATGCTTGTCTCCTTTGGTAATCAGCTGAGAGGACAACAGCCGGGCCAAAAGCTCCAGAGATACCTTTCGCTCGATCATGGAAAACAACGCCTGATTCATCCGCAAAAGTTTATCCCAGCTGCTCAGTTTTGGGTCCAGCTCCTGCTGAAGCCGAGCGTACTCTTCATCAAACAAAAAAGACAAAGAGGACAGCAGCGCGTCTTTCCCATCGAAATAATGATAAAAGGAGCCCTTGCTGGTTTGGGAGCGGTCGATGATTTCTTCTACTGTGGTATCCTCATAACCCTGCTCATAAAACAGCT
>CATJIY010000154.1 GCA_949740695.1 uncultured Eubacteriales bacterium | reverse complement strand
GTCAGCCGGAAAGATGAGCATGGCCAGCCTGAGGGCGGCTGGTATCCCGAGCAGGCCATGACCCGGGAGGAGGCTCTGCGTTCTTATACTGTCTGGGGTGCTTACGCTGCCTTTGAGGAGCATCTGAAAGGCAGCATCCAGCAGGGTAAGCTGGCTGATTTTATCATTGTTGACCGGGATATCATGACCTGTCCGGAGCAGGATATTAAGGATACGCAGGTCTTGCGGACAGTTATAGGGGGTGAAACAGTCTACCAGAAATAAAAAGCATAGTTGTGATTGTGAAAAAGAAAGGGGATTTATCCGTGGAAAAGACCAAAAAAGAGAAAAAGGGAATATTTTATAAGTTTATCCATGGCGTGGAAGTGGTAGGTAACAAACTGCCTCATCCTTTCTATCTGTTTTCCATCCTGATTGTGGTGGCCGTTCTTCTTTCGGTAATCTTTGCGGGAGCTACCGCTACTTATGAAAAGGCGTCCTCTTCTGGCGGAACGCCGGAAATGGTAGAGGTCACCATTAAAAACCTGTTGAACAAAGATACGATTACCTATGTCACCAAAAACATGTACAGCATCTATTACAATTTCTCCCCCATGATGATGATGGGTTTACTGATGCTTTCCATCGGTCTGGCAGAAAATGTAGGGCTGTTTAGTTCTTTGATTAAAAAGACTATCGGCGGCGCCAAGCCAGCCATCGTTTTTGCAGTGGTGTCCTTTATTGCCATCAACGCCAATACTGCATCCAATGCGGGTATCTTGGGCTGTACAGCGGTGGCCGCCTCGGTGTTCGCCGCCATGGGTTATAATCCCTGGCTGGGTATTTTGCTGGCTTATGCTGCCGGTAACGCCGGCATGTCCGCCAACGTGTTTGTAGGCAACTTGGACGTATTGCTTAGCGGCATCAACGAGTCGGTTTGCACCGCACTGGGCATCGACCCCTCCACCGTACACGTTTTACAGAACTGGTATTTTATGGCCTGCTGCGCCATCGTGCTTACCGCCGTCTTTACCTGGGTCACTGTCAAGTTTGTCCGTCCGTATCTGGGCGAGGCTAAGGACCTGAGCCTGGTTCAAGACGAAAACGCCACTCGGGAGCTGACCGCTATTGAGCGCAAAGGCCTGCGTAACGCTGGTATCGCCGCGTTAGTATATCTGGCAGTTATCGTGATTATGTGCATCCCGAAGAATTCTTTCTTCCGGGCGGATGATGGAAGTATTTTGCCCAGTTCTCCCTTGCTGCAAAGCGTATTGACCTTGCTGTTTTTCTTCTTTCTGGTGACCGCCGTGGTTTATGGCCGAACTGTGGGCAAGATTGAAAAGTGGAATCAATTGCCTGGTATGCTTGCCAAGAGTATTAATTCCATGGTAAACTTTATGGTAATCGCCCTGCCCGCTTCGATATTTATCTATCTGTTCAATGCTTCCAATATCCCCACTTATCTGGGAGCTGCCGGCGGCGCGTGGCTGAAATCCACTGGATTTACTGGATTTGGTTTGTTTGTCTTGGTAGCGTTGTTCTCCACTTTCCTAAACTTGTTTATGACCTCTGGTTCTTCTAAATGGATGATTCTGGCGCCCATTTTGATCCCCATGCTTTATAGCATCGGGTTTACCCCGGCTCTGACGACAGTGGCTTATCGTATCGGCGACTCGGCGACCAACGCAGTAGCGCCTATTTCCTCGGATATCGCTTTGATCGTTGGTTTGTTGGCCAAGTACAATACGGATAAGGATAAAACGCCTGGTATGGGTACGGTATTTGCGGGTTGTATGCCTTATGCAATCGCCACCTTTATCGTAGAGTTGTTAATTTTGGGGGCTTGGTGGCTGCTCAAGCTGCCGTTAGGTCCTGGCGTCAATATGTTGGTGGGCGGCTAATCCGTGTAACCGATTCGTTTCATGATATAGATTGGTACACTCCAAAACAACATGCGGTTCCCGGCGGTGTTTGCTGCCGGGAGCTGCGTGTAATCACAGAAAAAGGGGAGGAAGCGCTATGGGACAATTTCCTTGTATTACGATTCGAGGGGCGGACCCTTATCAGCGGGGATTACAATACGGCCTTCAGGCAAAGGAATGGATTCACCGGGGAGTAGAAGGTTACCAGCGGCACTTTGCCAAGACCATCTCGCAGCCCTGGGAAGCCATTTTAGATAAAAGCCACGCCTATTTGCCGCTGTTGGAACGGGATTTCCCGGAAGAGTTGGCGGAAGCCAAGGGTATCGCTGAGGGCAGTGAAACGAGGTTGGACGTTATCTTGGCTTTAAACTGCCGTTATGAAATCTTAAAGTTGAAAAAACAACCCCAAGAATGTACCACTGGGGCGGTTCTGCCCCAGGTTACTCAGGATGGCAAAACTTTTTTAATGCAAAATTGGGACTATCGCCCCTGGGTGGAGGATCACGCAGTGATTTTGGATATTGACAATGAACAGGGAACCCGTATTGTGGGGATTACTGAGGCGGGGCAATTGCTGCGCAATGGTATGAGTAGCTATGGGATAGGCCTATGTGCCAATAATTTGACCTCTACCTTTGACACTGGAGAAGTGGGCGCGCCAGTGACCTTTGTGCGCAGGAAAGCCCTTAATTGCAAAAGCTTTCAGGCAGCCCGCCAGGTAATAGAACAGAGCCGGCGGGGTGTTTCCTGCAATTTTATGCTAGCGTCCAGCGAGGGGCTAGCCTCCGATCTGGAGGCCACGCCTGGCGGAATTTTTGCGGTCCAACCTGAAGGTGGCATAGTTACTCATGCCAACCATATGGTAGCGGGCGCGGCTTATTGTACCAATCATGGCAGTAAGTTCCGAGACAGGGTTTTGCGGGCGCGGCTTTTGCAATTTTCTGGAAAATTAGAGTTGAAAACCATCCGGGATTGCCTCACAGATCATGAACAAAAGACTGACTGGCCCCAGTATTACCCCGAATCAGATTGCCGGGAAGCGGTTTGCAGCCACGTGCCCTTGGGGGATTATGATCCTGACCGAGTTTGGAAAACCATTGCCTCATCCATTTACGATCTCACCGGGAAAATCGCCTATTTCTGTAAGGGCTGTCCTTGCGAGGGGGAGTATGTAGCCTATTCGCTGGGGGGAGAGGCGGTATGATTCAAAAGCAACGGGTTATTCAAACTTTTTTGGATTATGTGCAGATTGACAGTGAAACGCACCATGAAAAAGAAATGACCGCTCGATTGGTGCAGGATCTCCAGGCGTTGGGGTTGGAAGTTTATACTGACCAGGCGGGAAAGGCGCCGGAGGTGGATTCCGATGGGGCTAATGTTTATTGCTTTATCCCAGGAGAACCGGATTATGATACCATCTTGTTTAGCGCCCATATGGATACTGTCACTCCTGGTCGGGGAATCCAGCCCTATTTGGAAGACGGCTATATTCGCACTCGGGGAGATACTGTTTTGGGGGCGGATGATAAATCTGGCGTTGCCGCCATTATGGAAGCGGTGCGAACCCTGGTGGAGTCGGGAGCGCGTCGCCGGCCGATAGAGTTGCTTTTTACCATTCGGGAAGAGGGTGGGCTGAACGGCTCCGCGCATGTAGAGTATGAGCGGTTGCACGCGAAATATGGCGTGGTGTTGGACGCTACCGGAGATATTGGGAAAATTGTTATCAACGCCCCGGGACAGGTGCGGCTATATGCTCATATTTATGGGAAGAAGTCGCATGCCGGTTCCGACCCGGAAAAGGGGATCAGCGCCATTCAGGCGGCGGCGATGGCGGTCAGCCGTATGCGGCTCCAGCGGATTGACCAGGAGACTACTGCCAATATCGGTACCCTTTCCTGTATTGGAGAGACCAATGTGGTGCAGGACCATGTAATTTTTGCAGCAGAGGCCCGTAGTCTGAATCAGACTAAACTGGAGGCGCAGCAGGAACATATGATTCAGTGTCTACAACAGGCCTGCCAGGAGTATGGCGCACGATTGGAATACCGGGTGCGGCAAAGCTATTGCAGCTATTGTCATAGCCCGGAACATCCTTTAGTGCAGCTTTTGATGGAGCAGTGCCGCAAAATGGGATTAGAACCTTGGACCACGGCCAGCGGGGGTGGCACTGATGGAAACAATTTTAACGCCCACGGCATCCAGACAGTAGTTTTGGCCTGCGGAATGGAGCAGGAACATACGACTCAAGAGCAGATTCAGGTTCGTAACCTGGAGACTGCCGCCCAGTTGGTCTTGAATTTGATGAAGGTTTGAGGATAAATCGGATTTCGTTAGGGTCAAAAAAGCACGATGGAAATCGTGCTTT
>CATJIY010000153.1 GCA_949740695.1 uncultured Eubacteriales bacterium | reverse complement strand
TCCTTTTATTACTTTTCCAGATGCTTGAAATTTTGTCCAAACACCTCGCTAATACTGCTGATAAACATAAAGGCGTTTTCATCTTGCTGGCAAATCAGCCGTTTGAGCACACCAGTCTCGTGCCGTCGAACCACGCAGATGAGCACTGTACGTTGATCGCCGGTATACATGCCGGTGGCTTTCATAGCGGTAACCCCTCGGCCTAGCTGTTGCATAATAGCGTCTGATACTGCTTGCGCCTTGTTGGTGATAATCATGGCGTTTTTTTGAGCATCCATTCCATACACCATTTTGTCAATGATGGTATTGGTAGCGTAGCTGGAGATAATCGCATACAGGGCGCTGTCCGGGTTGCGATAGATGAGAGCGGACGCAATGATAATAAAAATATTAATACCGAAATTTACTGTTCCCACCGGAATGTCCCGCTTTTTATTAAGATATTTGGCAATGATATCGGTGCCGCCCGAGGTGCCGCCAGCGCGGAAGATCAGGCCAAATCCAGCGCCCATTACCAATCCGCCGTAGAGAGCCGCCAGGAGCATTTCGCCTTCAAAAGCTGGCATAAACGGGGCGATTACATCCACCATGATGGAGCTGGCCACAGTGGCGTAGACCGTTTTGGCAAAAAACTCCCGGCCCATGGTGCGCCAACCCAAAAAGAACAGCGGCAGATTGAGCACCAGGGTCACCACGCCGATGGGAAGACTCCAAAGATAGTTTGCCACGAGGCCTAGGCCGGCCACGCCTCCCAACGGGATGTGCAGCGGCTTGATAAAAAATAGCTGTCCCAGGGCATAAATTAACGAGCCTAAGGTGAGCATCCCGTATTGGAGGAGATCCTCTTTGGTAAAATGAATATGGAGAAATTTCATAGCAAGCTTCCTTCCTGGATTTGATGGATCAGCGCGGCAATGGCATGCTGCTGGTAAGATGGCAGCCGATGTTTTGCTACAGATAAAGCTTGGGGACAAGCATCTGCGGGAGCGCATCCATGACCACTCTCGCGCAAAAGCTCCACATCGTTGGTTCCGTCTCCAACGGCATAAAAATTTTCTATAGAAATCCCCAGCAAACGGCAAAGCCGCCGGGCGGCGGCTCCTTTATTCGCCTGCGGATGCATGATCTCCAGCATATGGGGGGAGGAATATTGCAGAAAAAAGCCGCTGGGATAAGCCTGCTCAATTAGCCTGACTATCGCGGGAAGACAATCAGCTTCTCCGGTGATTACCAAGCTAAGCCAAGGCTGAGGAACTTCTTCCAGCGCACAAAGATTCCAAGGCATTTTGACATTTTGAAAATGCAAGCGGGTGCGCTGGCTGTCCTGCACTACATAGGGCTGGTGACCGGCATAGACTTCTATTCCAGCAGCGGGAAACCGCTCTTTCAACAGCAGAGCCAGTTCATAACTGTTTGCACCAACCGGACCAGTCCAAATATCTTCGCTCGTAGAAAAATCGTGAATCACCGATCCATTATATAAAATGGCAGGAGCATTCATTTGCAGTTCTGGGAAAAAGTGTTCCATTCCAATTTTGCTTCGGCCGGTAGCGACTGAAAACAGCCCGCCGCCTTGTATAAATAAACGGATGGCTTGCTGGTTTTCCCAGGAAATATGGCCGTCGTCTTGCAAAAGTGTGCCGTCTAGATCGGAGAGGATCAGTTTGCCGGAAAAGATGCTCATATTGTTGCCCCCAGCTTGCGCAAAAAGGTAGTAAAATATCCAGGCAGCGGCGTAAAAAAATGCCGGGGCAAGCCGTCTGCTGGATGCAGAAAGTTCAGTTCCCGGGCGTGCAGACACTGCCCCGCCAGGCCATGGCGGTCCTTGCCTGGACCGTATAGCGGATCCCCCGCAATGGGGTGGCCTAGGCTTGCCATATGTACCCGAATCTGATGGGTGCGGCCGGTTTCCAGCCGGCAACGCACATGGGTATATCCAGGATAACGAGCCAGGACCTCATAGTGGGTTACCGCCCGCCGTCCTTCGGGTACAATGGCCATTTTTTTCCGATCCTGAATACTGCGGCCCAAAGGGGCGTCTACTGTTCCAGCGTCATCCTTCAATCCGCCTACGATTACCGCCTCATAGGTTCGGGCTAAAGTGTGATCCTTTAATTGGGCCGAGAGGTACAAATGCGCTCGGTCATTTTTCGCTACCAGCAGTAATCCAGAGGTATCCTTGTCAATTCTATGGACAATTCCTGGGCGGAAAGCGCCCCCAATTCCGGAAAGACTCTGGCCGCAGTGAAACAGTACTGCGTTTACTACTGTTCCATCTGGATTGCCAGGGGCAGGATGGACTACCATACCCTTGGGCTTATTGATGACCAATAGATCTTTATCTTCATAGACAATTTCCAAAGGGATTTCCTGGGGTTGAGCCTCAATAGGCTGTGGCTCGGGCAGATCTACTGTCAGAGTTTCCTTGCCGGTGAGCAGATAGCTTTTTTTCAGCGGGCGGCCAGATAGACGGACCCGGTCTTCTTCAACCAGTCTTTGGGCGGCGCTGCGGGTAAGTTCCTCTAACTTTTTTGATACAAACTGGTCCAACCGAAGGCCCTGATCCTCAGGTTCCGCTTTGAGAACGATGGTTTCCACCGGCGTCCTCCTTTTTCTGTTTTTCCCGTTTCGGTTCCAAAATCAACAGGTCAATAGCCATTAAAATAACCCCGGCGTTCAGCAGTATATCAGCAACATTAAATACCGGAAAACCGATTAGCCGAAAGTCAAACAAATCAATGACATAGCCCCGCAGCAGCCGGTCGATCAGATTACCAAAAGCCCCGCCGATGGTCAGAAGGAGTCCTATCCGCCCTAGCTTATCCGGCAAAAAATTTTTATGCAGCGCCCAGACTAAGATTGTCAGGAGGATAACTGTCACTGCCAGCAACAGCCACCGGCGGTCGGCAAACATGCTGAAAGCCGCACCGGTATTTTCCCAATAGGTCAGATGAAATACATCCTGAATGAGAGGGATGGTTCCCACTGGCTTTAGGCTGACTGCCGCCCAATATTTTACCAGTTGGTCAACGGCCACTCCCAGCAAAGGAATCAAAATATTCCAGATCATAGTTTCTCCTTGATGGTATCATTATTTTGTTTTTGAAGAGGGTCATAAGCTCGGAGAGCTGCCCGCCCCTCGGGGGGAAGCTCTTTAAGGGGACCAAAGGCCGGAGACAGCGCTAAGATCTGAGCGGCTCGTTCTACCGCGCAAGCGGCGTCGTAAGCGTGCCAAAGGTCTGCTCCCATAGTAATTGGGCCGTGACTTTCCAGCAAAGCGGCGCAGTTATCCTTTCCTAAAGCATGGACAGCGAATTCTCCCAACTTGGCGCTGCCTGGCATGGCAAAGGGCGCCACTCGTACCGGACTGGAACAGTACAGACACAGGTCATGGCTGCACAGTGGGATTTCGTTACCTGCTGCGGAAGCCGCAGTAGCATAAGGGCTATGGCAATGAACCACTCCGCCCACTTGGGGGTATGTTCGATAGATCAAAGTGTGCATGGGCCATTCACTGGAGGGTTTTTTTCCTTCCAGCAGATTGCCCTCCAAGTCCATTACGCTAATATCCTTGGAAGTAAGCAAATCATAGGGTTGACCGGTAGGCTTGATAACAATCAATCCGGTCTCCCGATCTCGGGCGCTGAGATTACCGCCGGTGTGCATAGTCAGCCCGCT
>CATJIY010000152.1 GCA_949740695.1 uncultured Eubacteriales bacterium | reverse complement strand
TTTTCCCCAGGAAGAATATAAAAGTTGGAGGGAGACACGCCCACCTTGGCAGCCGCGCTGGCCCGCCCACCGTTGGAGGTTGAGGCACAGCCCGCCTTGGCAGCGGTTTTCAGATTGTGCAGCAAAGTGCGCAGCTCACCATTTTCCACCACCTGGGTGCGGACTGACGGAACGCCCTCATCATCAAAAGGGCGAGGATTTTCCGCCATGAGCGGATCATCCACAATCGAGATGTTGGCGGCGGCGATGGTCTGCCCTTCTTTGCCTGCCAGCAAAGACAGCCCCTTTTGCGCTGCCTCCCCGCTGAACAAAGAAGAAAAACCCTGAAGCAGCGCAGAAGCGGCGCGCTTTTCCAATAAAATCCGATAGTTCCCGGAAGCAACCGTAGACGCGCCAAACCGGCGGGCTGCCTCCTTAACGGCCTCTTGAGCGCAACCATTCAAGTCAGAGACCTCCTTACCCCAACGGAAAGCAAAACCTGCCTGCTGATCCTCGCCCTCCTGCAAAATAGGAATGGCTACAATCAGGCCAACCGAAGTCTCCCGGCTGGCTCTCAAGCCCTTGGTATTGGCAATAAAAGTAGTGCCGACACCCCATTCCACTCCGCTGCCCTCCGTACGGACATAACGGGGATCTGCCTGGCTGGCCTGGCGGTCCAATTCCATAGCCATATCAATGCACTGGGTATCCGTCTTCTCCGCCAAAGGATTTTCCGGCAAAGTCACCGCTGAATAGACGCTCTCTCCCTGCATAGGGTGGGGGTCGGTCTCCTCAGAGGCTCTGGCATTGTCCATAGCCCGTTCTACCAAAATTTCCGGCTGCTCCAGCAGCTCGGTATAAGCGTAGCCATTTTTGCCGTCCAATTCCACCCGAAGGGAAAGTCCCAGCGCACGGCTGACCGTATAACTGTCAATTTCTTGATCTATGACCTCCACCGAGAAATTCCGCCCCTGTTGGGCATAGACCTCAGCGGCGGCGCAGCCTTTCTCCAGAGCGATTCGCAGCAGGTCGTCGCGATAAGCCTCAAAACTCATAAGGCACCTCCTTTTCCGCCCACAATGATAGAAGAAACGCGGATGCGGGGCTGACCCACATTCGTGGGAACGCTGCCGGACATAGAACCACAAATACCAGGAGCCATCCACATTTTTGGCCCCACTCGGTCGATATTCAACAGAACCTCATGCCCTTTACCGATAAGCGTAGCGCCCCGGACCGGGCAAAGAATTTTGCCGCCCTTTACCCAGTAACCTTCATCCACAGCGAAATTAAACTCACCAGTAAGCGGGTTAACGCTGCCGCCTCCCATAGACGCGGCGTACAATCCATCTCCCATGGTCCGGAGCATTTCCTCCGGATCGTCTTTTCCCGGAGCAATAAAGGTGTTGGTCATACGAGAAGTGGGGGCGAAGGTATAATCCTGCCGGCGGCTAGAGCCAGTAGGCTCCATATTCATGCGGCGGCCACCCAGGATATCCACCATATAACTTTTTAAAATACCGTTTTCAATTAAGGTTCGCGAACGGGAAGGGGTTCCCTCATCGTCTACGCCAATGCTGCCCCATTCGCCAGGGAGCAGCCCGTCATCCATAGCGGTGACGCAATCGGCAGCAATCTTCTGCCCCAACTTACCGCAAAAAACGCTGTTCCCTCGGGAAACCGAGGTAGCCTCCAACGCGTGCCCGCAGGCTTCATGGAAAATCACGCCGCCAAAACCGCCGTCCATCACTACAGGAAACACACCAGAGGGGCAGTCCTTTGCATGAAGCATAGTCGTCGCGCTCTTTGCCG
This sequence comes from uncultured Eubacteriales bacterium, assembly GCA_949740695.1. Classification (GTDB taxonomy): domain Bacteria; phylum Bacillota; class Clostridia; order Oscillospirales; family Butyricicoccaceae; genus UBA4644. The sequence goes on along the minus strand of CATJIY010000152.1, from coordinate 2,480 downwards.
CTTCCCGGCCCAGCTGCGCTGGATCCAAGCTGTCAAAAAGCTCGTAACCGCAGCCCTTGCCGGGACTACGCCGTCCAGTCTGGGCCTGATTCCCATCCGACGCCACCGCCTGAACCAAAATGCGGGTACGGGGACGGCGGTCATAAGCCAACACGCCCAAAGAATTGCAAATCATTACCCGCTGATCCACATCAGACAGACTGACTACTGTTTGAGTGATTTCAGATGAATGGTTTTTTGCCGCCTGGGCGGCGTCTCGCAACCAGGCTATCCGTTTATCATTGGTCATTTGCGCGGCAGGAAGAACAGGCGCTTTCCGACAATCATGGACTGCAAAAGGCGCTGGAGTGGCACTGCCTTCTCCGGCAATAGCGGCGGCAGCCGCCCGGGCAGTATCTAAAAGGGCTTGTCTGGACGTATCGGCAGTATAAGCGTACGCATAGCGGGTTCCCTTCAGCACCCGGACGCCAGCGCCGTGCCGACGGGAGTAAGCGGCGTTTTCCACCTGGCCCCCTGTCATGGAAACATTGTTGCTTTCGGTATCCTCTAAAAAGAGTTCAGAAAAATCTCCGCCGGTCTCCAACGCAGCGGACAAGACCTCCGAAGCAAGAGCTTGTGGGATCATAAGCACCTCCTGAAAAAAAGATTGAAAAACGCTTGGTTATGTTTTATGATAATTATAATGAAAACCGTTCTTCTTTGCAAGGGCGGAAGTGAAAATTTTGGAAAACAAACCGTAAACACTGGGCGGGCCCTGCCCGCAAAAAGCCAAAGGAGGTTTTTGAATGCCCCAAATTCAAATTACTTGGCATGGTCATTCCTGTTTTACCCTGGAGGCCAACGGCTTCCGGATTTTACTGGACCCTTATGAAGACGGCGCTGTCCCCGGTTGCGCTCCCCTGCGGCAAAGCGCCCACCAAGTGCTTTGCAGTCACAGTCATCATGACCATAGCTGGCTAGAAGGCGTAAAACTGCTGCCTCAGCAGCCTTCTCCATTTTCAGTTCGTACCATCGCTGTTTTTCACGATGAAAAAAACGGAGCCTTACGGGGCGAAAATACCATTCACATTATAGAGTATGACGGCCTGCAAGTAGCCCATCTAGGCGATCTGGGTCACTCGTTGACGCCGCCCCAACTGGAAACGCTTGGGGCAATCGACGCACTACTGATTCCGGTAGGCGGTTACTATACCATTGACCCAACCCAAGCCCAACAGATAATCCAAGCTGTTTCTCCCCGGGTAATCATTCCCATGCATTACCGCCGGGGCGGTATGGGCTTTGATGTGCTGTCGCCTTTAGAGGATTTTTTAGCTCTGCGGCAAGACGTATTAGAACAAAAAGGAAACACTCTGCTTTTGAATCGTGATACTCCAGCAGGGACCTATGTGCTACAGTATCAAAGATCAATTTCATAAACAAACAGTCTCGGATCCAGTTCGTTCTGAGACTGTTATCCCCAATAGACAGCAGTTATCCAGTCCTCTATAAACAAAATGATTCCCGTTCATTCAGACATGAAAAATGAATTCTCACCCCCACTCTGACAGGATGCCAAAAAAAATTGCTCGTTTCTCTGGAAATTTGGGAAATATCCTCTTTACATCATTATAGTAAAGTGTTAAAATGCAATCATAATAAAGACTTGTATCCTCCTAATGGCGGGTACATCAGACTGTGAGGAACATCATCATGAAACGAGTATTCGCTCTGGCGCTGGCTTTGATCCTGTGCCTTTCTTTGGCAGGCTGCGGTGAAGATGGCCAGCAAAACGGGGAAATACAAAAATTGATCGTAGGTTTTGACGCCGAATTCCCGCCTTTTGGATTTGTCGCGTCGGACGGCAACTACGACGGCTTTGACTTAGCAATGGCTAAGGAGCTTTGTAAACGTTTGGGTTGGGAGTATGAGGCAGTGGCCATTGACTGGACCAGCAAAGACTCCCAGCTGGAAGCTGGCAACATCAACTGTATCTGGAATGGTTTTACTTGCACCGGTCGGGAAAAAGACTATGCTTGGTCTGATCCTTATGTGGACAATTCCATTGTTCTGGTGGTGCGGGCCGACTCCGGTATCGCCACCAAAGCCGATATGTCAGGAAAAACTTTAATGGTACAGGCGGCGTCCTCTGGGTCGGACGCCCTCAATCAAGAAGAAAACGCTGATTTTAAGGCCAGCTTGAAAGAAGTGGTGGAATTGACCGACTATGCTCTGGGCTTTATGGAACTTCAACAGGGGACGGTAGACGCCATTGCAGTGGATAAAGGCGTAGCCGCTTATCAGATCGCCAATCAATCTGATAAAGACTCTTTTGTGATTCTAGAGGACGAAGTCTCTACTGAGCAATATGCCGTTGGCTTTTATAAAGAAAATACCGCTCTTCGGGATGCGGTAAACGCCGAATTGAAAAAGATGGCTGAAGATGGCACTATGATGACCATTGCCAAAAATTATGAAGAAGTAGGTCTGGTGCTGGATAG
>CATJIY010000151.1 GCA_949740695.1 uncultured Eubacteriales bacterium | reverse complement strand
ATAGGTAATTTCTACGGTTGCACCGGGCTGGGAGGGGATGGCGGATACTGTGTCCGAAACGGCTGTAACTGTCGCGGTATAGGCCGGTGTATTGGGGTCAAAGGCAGGGGTAAGGGTTACCGTGCCCACCGACAGCCCCGTCAGGGCACTATCGTTCGCCCGATCCTCCGGGAAGGTGGCAGAAGTCTGCGGGGCAGCGCCCAGGCCGATAGCAACAAAGCCTTCCGGTATAACAGGCAGCCCGTCATATCTGGCAGTCCCCTTAAATGCCACCTGGTCCTCAATAAAGCGGTAATCATCACTGCGGGCAAACTCCGCCCCGGCGCGCTCTGCCAGCAAATAGAGGTCAAAGTATCCGGCCACAATGGTATTATCAGCAATAATGTCATCCGACAGGACAACAATATCGCCGCCCGCTACTGGCATGGTGCCATTCTCGGCCGCTACAATGGCGCCCTGGGCATTGAAGGTCATCATATCCACTTTCAAAGCAGTATAGGTGGCCTCATTCATCACCCAGGTTTTAGCGCCCCGGCTGTATTTCCCCTTCATAGCAGCACCAGCCCGGACAATGGCCTGGAACAGCGCCACACCGGTTGTACCGCCGGGGATGGTGATAATATTGGAGGTGGACAGGTCTACCCAAGGGCGGCCTTTGGCGGGGTAATCGCTTGGCTGTGCAGTCTGTGCCAGCCGGGTGACAATACCCAGCGGCATTTTGTTATCGGTGCCGAACAGGATGGCCTTATCCAGCGCAATACCAATAGCCTGCCCGATAGCTTCAATAATTTCCGCTGCCAGGTTTAGGTCGCTGTCCTCCAATGTGGCTTTGCAAATAAAGACATAGCCACCTACCTTGTAGCCGTCCACTTCCGCCTCACTGTACCCGAACGACAATTCATTCAGTGCAGCGCAGGCCTCTGTCCAAACGGCTTCAGGGATAGTACCCATAATAATCTGACGGGCCTTTCCAGAAACACTGCGCAGGCGCACCCGGTTCAGCAGCTTGGAATAATTTAGGGCATTTTCCCGGATTAGATCCAGCACTACAGTGGGAATGCCCAGCTCGGCGCCGGTGACAGCCCGCTGCTGTTCCCCTGCCAGCGCTGCCCTGGTGCGTTCCAGAAATGCCTTGACTTCTGCATGGTTCAGAAAAGCGCTTCGCTCCTGTTCATTCATACCGAAAAATTTCTTCCTTGTTTCCACTCGGTGTTTCTCTCCTCTCTGCTTTTGGCTGTCACCAGCTGGCGGCTTCTGAAGTGCCTGTCTTTCCAGTTCGTTCAGTTCGCTTTCCAGTTGGTCAATCTCCCCTTCCAGGCTACTCTTTTTCTCCTCATGTTCCTCCTGTTCCTGTTCATAGGCAGCCATGCTCTCCTCCACGGCCTGCTGTTCCTCTTCGGTCTGGGCTTCAACAATAGCTGTTTCTATTTCCGCTGCCCGGCGCTGATATTCGGCATCCAGGCTGCGCAGTGCCTCCAGGGCGCTTTTCTTTGTATCAATCTTTTTTCTAATCATCAGGGCTTTCAGTGCCACTGCCATCCTCTCCTTTCAGTCTTGCTTTCATCCGCTGCCGCCATGCTTCGATTCGGCGATGAGTAATAACTTCAAAGTCCTTTTTACGGGCGGTGACGCTGGTTTCTTCGTATGCTGGGAAGGTCACAATGGACACCTCATACAATTTCACCCGCCGTATAATCCAGTGGATACCACCATCCGGCAGCTGTTCTGTATCCTCTTCCAAAATATCAAATCCAAAAGAACACTGGCTGACATCTCCCCGTTGAACACGAGCATAGAGGTTAAGGGCATCTTGGTCATCTTGATTGATTTCAACGCTGCCCCAAAGGCCTTTTTCATCTACCTGCAAGGTTAGTGTTTTGGCCGTTGTGCGGCCCAGAACCAGCCGGGTATTATGGTCGGTAAGGCAACGGATATCCGCTTCCAGGGCACCATCAAAAGCAGTAGGGGCGATAGTTTCATACGCCCCGTCCCATAGCTCATACTGAGAGCCAAATACGGCAAAATACCCCTCGATAAAACGCCGACCGTCCCCGGCTTCCCTTGTGGTAAAATTCCCAGCTTGCGCCTTTATCCGTCTGTTCATTCTTCACCACCCCCATTCTGTAACAGTTTCTTCTGTTCCCCTATCATGCTGGCTGGGATAAAGTTTTCCAGCATGATAAGTTCGTCCAGCCCTTCCTTCGGGGGAAGGCCTATCCAGTCCCGAACTTCGTTTCCACTCATCAAACCGCGGATGTACTGGTTGTCCCCAATTTCGGCCAGGTCCTTTAGGTCATACGCATACAGGCTGCGGCTGTTAAATCGGAAATACCAATTGGGGTTAAGCAGTAGCTTTCTGCTGAGTTCCTGCTCAATAGCCTTTGCCAGCGGCATGATGGTTGTAGAAATGAAGTTATTCCAGCTATCCCGTGTAAACTCCCCAACGCCCAGTACGAACGGTGGAACACCTAAAATAGCGGCCACGGTGCGCTTGTTCATCTGCACCATGTCGGACAATGCAAGGTCGGACAAGGAAAGCGGTTTGACCTGCTCCACGCTGAACTGTTCAGCCGGGATAAACCACGGCTGCCCTGCCTCATTGGTATTGATATAGCTATTCAGTAGCTTCTGCCGTCCCGCAGGGCTGGAAAATTCCTCCGTTAATCCATCCACTTTGACAATAATAGAAGGTTTCCACTTGCTGGACATAAAAGCTTTTTCGGTGGCAGCGGCCTGTTTCAGGTTTGCCGCCACATCAGCTAAGGAAACCCGATAGCCAGCCCCCTTCCAGGGATAGTTGGTTTCTGGGTTGACTGTAAAGTGGAGCAGTTCACTGGGCGAATAAGCAGTGCCATCAATTAAAATTTCATAGTCCATAACGCCAACCGGCTGGAAACTTACCCGCCCCGGCGGTACCGGCCACAAGTTGGCCAGATAGCCATTCCGTGTTTCCGGGAACACAACGGCGTTTCCGCCCCCTTCCAGCAGCATGGTTTTGACCACATAGTGGACAAAGGCGCTGCGGGTCATATTCCGGTTTGGGTAGATGTCAATTTTTTTTGATAGTTCGTTCTGTATCCGCACATCTCCATTTTCTCGGTTTTCCATCAAGTGGATGGTCATACTGGCCACCATCTTTGCGATACGGTCTATCGCTGTAGCTATTTCCGGATTTTTTTCAAGGCTGGTATAACCGGAGATACAGATACAATCCCCGGCACTATCTCCAAATAGGAACGCTACACCGGGATTGCTTCGCTGCCGGGTGGGTTCTCTTGCCCGGCGGCGCCGGCGGATGTCTACTTTACTCATTCGTTCCCTTCCTCTCCAAACCATTTTTTTGCTTTCCCCGACTTCTCCATGCTCTCCAAATACCGGATGCAGGCGAACACGGCAGCGTCAAATACATCAATGCGGTGTTCCTTTTGGATTTTGTCGTACTGCACCATATCGTCCGTCTTTTCAATGGCCTGGACATTCTCCACGCAGTACTCCAAAGACTGGCTGTGCAGATAGTACAGCGTGCCGTTTTTGGCGGCGGCCTCAATATGCCGAAACCCTTCGGATTTTTTGTAAAAATATTGTGGTTGGTCGATGATTTTAAATCCAGCCTGTTTCATGCCGATAAAATATTCCCGGCAGAATTTCCGGTCATGTCCCACCTGCCGGATTTTAAAGCCCCGTCGGCGCATTTCTACAAACCATGCCACTACATCCGCATGGTTGACTGTTGGGCTGTTGCAAAGTGTCAGCTCCCCATTATCAGCCCAGCCAAATAACGGGATATTGTCCTCATCCGCTTTCAAATGGGCGGACACCACTGGGAAAAAGGCGTGGGGGATGATAATATCAACCCCCTGCCAGCTTCCGTAGAGGCAAGCCGCTGTCAAGTCGTGCAGCTTGGACAGGTCAGCCCCGCCGTACCAGTCAATGGGCAGTTTGGCCAGTTCCTCCAATGTCCAGGTGTATTTTTTATCGCTCCGCTGAAATTCGCCAAGGTCAAAATAGGCTCGCAATGCGCTGGTGTAGATATTCAGGGAGCGGCTTAAAAAATCCTTGCGCTGTTGCGGATCATTTTGAGCCTGTAAAGCCTCCTGCATAATATCCGCCGGGCGAATGGTAGTCCCATAATTCGGATTTGCCTTTTCCTGCTGTTCGGCGCTGGTATATTCCACATTCCCGTTTTTGTCCTGGTCAGCCTTGGACACAAAGCAGAACAGGCTGTCATCCTCCGCAGTGCCGTTCAGTACCTTCACCGCATAGTCCAGACGCCGGTAGCAAAAGCTGTTAATCTCATCCCCGGCGGTTGTAATTCCTATCATCAGCTTGTT
>CATJIY010000150.1 GCA_949740695.1 uncultured Eubacteriales bacterium | reverse complement strand
GTGAGCAGTCCCTTTAGTTGAGCGTTGTTGGTGACCAGCATTACCAGAATCAGTACCACAGCGTAAATCAGCATCCGGTAGTCGGCAAAGCCGCCGCGCAGCAGCTCGGGCAGGATGGTCAAAGCAGCAGCAGCGATGATGGAGCCGCGAATGTTGCCCATACCGCCCAACACCACAAAGACCAGGATCAAAATAGAAGTGTTAAAGTCAAATTTTTTGGCTACAATGGAGGAGAAATTCATAACATACAATCCACCTGCCATGCCCGCCAGCACCGCGCTGGTAACGAAAGCGATGATTTTATATCGGGAAATGGACAGACCCACTGATTCGGCGGCGATGCGGTTATCTCGTAGCGCCATGATGGCCCGGCCATGGCGGCTGTGGACCAGGTTGAGGACTATAATCAGAGTGAGGATTACCAATACAAAGCCCATAGTAAGGGTGGAGATTTTCTGGATACCTACCACGCCCATAGGACCCCGAACGATGGGCTGGCCGCCTTCAGCCAAGTTCAGCCCAGTTTCGCTCATGGAAAAATGCAGTCCGGAAGCGTCTTTTCCCACGTAAAAGCATTGGAGGATGTTTCGGATGATCTCTCCAAAGGCCAAGGTGACGATGGCTAGATAATCCCCGCGCAACCGCAGGACCGGCACTACTACAATCAGACTGACAATGCCGGCCAACAGACCTCCTGCTATCATAGAAACGGCCAACCGCAGGGGCGCCAGCGGGATTGCATCGGTCAGTGCCGCTGAGAAAATAGCTCCGGTATAGGCGCCCACGCTCATAAAGCCAGCATGGCCCAGGCTCAGCTCACCCAAGATGCCTACCGTTAGGTTCAGGGACACCGCCATAACGATATAGGCGCAGATGGGTACCAGAAAGCCGGAAATTTTGTTGGACAGCAGCCCGCCGTTCTGTAAAAAAAACAAGATCAGATATACAGCCGTCACAAAGAAATAGGTGCAGAAATCACTTTTCCAGATAGAACGAAGGGAAGTTTTTTTCAATTTTTCCGCCATAAATTACACCTTCTCTCGGATAGGCTTGCCCAGCAGTCCAGTGGGCCGCACCAGCAGAACTAAGATCAATACCGCAAATACAATCGCGTTAGAAAGCTCCTGAGAGATATAGGCGTTGCAAAAGATCTCCAGAACGCCCAGCAGAAGTCCGCCCAGCAGCGCCCCGGGAATGGAACCAATGCCGCCGAACACTGCAGCGGTAAAGGCCTTGATACCCGGCATGGAGCCGGTGGTAGGCATCAGCATGGGATATGTGGAGCACAGCAGAACGCCTGCCACCGCCGCCAAGCCGGAGCCGATGGCGAAGGTGAGGGAGATGGTGCCGTCTACGTGGATTCCCATTAGCTGGGCGGCTCCTTTGTCTTCGCTTACTGCACGCATGGCTTTACCCATTCGGGTTTTTCCCGTAAAAAAGGTAAGAGCGATCATGGTAACCAGACAAACTGCAATATTGAGAATAGATTTCCCTGGGATTACCAGCTGTCCGTCAAAAAGGGAAAGGGCGGGGATTTTTTCTAAAAGATTGGGAAAAGTTTTGCCGGCGCTGCCCCAGATCAAAAGGGCGGCGTTCTGCAAAAAATAGCTGACCCCGATGGCGGTGATGAGTACTGCTAGCGAGGGTGCTTGGCGCAGTGGTTTATAGGCCAGCCGTTCCACCAGAATACCCAATAGAGTACAGGCAATCACCGCGATTAAAATGGAGGGCAGCGTGCCCAGGCCTAGATACATTACCGAGCAGAAACACATATAACCGCCGACCATGATAACGTCGCCATGGGCAAAGTTTAGCATCTTGGCGATGCCATAGACCATAGTGTAGCCTAAAGCGATGATGGCGTAAACGCTGCCCAGGCTTAGTCCGTTGATAAGATTGGTCAAGAGGGACATAATGGATCACACCTGCTTTACAAAAGGATGTTTGTTGGAGGTTTTTAGGGAAGGGCGGAAGAAGTCCAAGGACCGGCTGGGATTGCTTCCGTCCTTTCCCAAGGGTAGTGCCGCAGGGACGGGATGACCCCGCCCCCACGACTTGCCAGGGCAGGCGCCCTGGTATGGAATCTTTCAGGAACCGTTGAACAAATACAAGATTGGGCGTTTTGTAAAATAAACAGATCCGTTTTTCTTGCCCTGATTATCAACGGTTCTATTAAGTGGAATTGCTCGAAAATTACTTGGAGGTGTAAGCGCCGTTTACAATCTCCATAATCAGCAGGCCCTTAGAGACCTCGCCGTTGGAGCCCCAGCTCATGCCGGTGCCGGTCAAGCCGTCTACCTTGAAGTCAGAAGAGGTAAAGGTAGCAATCAGCTTTTCGCAGACGTCCTTGGCGCTCATGTCAGAGGTGACGCCCGCTTTTTGGCAGGCTTCATAGATGGCGTAAATGCAGTCATAGCCGTCAGCGGCAAACTGGTTCAGGGTGTCGGCGCCATATTTTTCGGTATAAGTTTTCACAAAGGTCTGGGTGCGCTCATCGGTGGCGGAAGCGTTGAACGGGGTCATCAACATAACGCCTTCCGCCAGTGAGGTGTCAAAGCCTTCGATACCCAAGATGCCGTCCATGCCGTCACCGCCGAAAAAGATGGGGGAGAAGTCGATATCTTTGGCTTGGGCCAGAATCAGAGAGGCGGGACCATAGTAAATGGGCATAAAGACCAGTTCAGCACCCTTGGATTTGGCTTCGTTTAACTGAACGGAGAAGTCGGTAGTGGTGTCGTCGGGGAAGGTGACTTGGGCCACCACCTCCAAACCTCGATCCTCAGCCTGCTGGGCAAAGGCTACGGCGATACCAGTAGAATAGGGGTCTCCGTTGTTATAAAGGATTGCTACTTTTTGCGCCAAATTTTGATCTGCCACATAGTCAGCGGCGGTGATACCCTGGTTGGGGTCGGTGAAACACATCTGGAACACGTTGTCCTTACCATTGGTCACGTCGGTGGAGGAGGCAGAGGGGGTCAGCTGGAAGTACCGATCGGCGTAAGTCTCGCCGGATACCGCTACGCAGGGAGCGGTGGTAGTGCAGCCATAAATCAGTTGAATACCATCATCTTTCAGCGCATTATAGGCGTTGATGGCTTTTTCACCGTCGTTCTCATCATCCTGGAAGTCCAGAGACAATTGGAGGCCGCCCTTGGCGTTGATCT
>CATJIY010000149.1 GCA_949740695.1 uncultured Eubacteriales bacterium | reverse complement strand
GGTAGGCGACCCTTTTAAAGATACCTCCGGTCCGGCGCTGAACATTCTGATTAAGTTGATGAGTATTGTAGCGTTGGTTTTTGTTCCGCTGTTTCTGTAATTCCTCCCCCTTTTGGGCGTGTCTGTCAAATATCTTTGGACAGACGCGCCCCTTATTTTCTCCTTCAGATTGCAGGATTTCGTCAGGAATTCCGTATCCTCCGGCAATAAAAATCCCCAGCATGAAAAAGCAGCTGTCACCAAAATGACAGCTGCTTTTATTTTTCTGTCGGCGAACAGACTTAAACCGATCTTTCAAAATCGCAGTCAATAACGATTTTCTTACAATCAACACACAAAAAAGCCACCGTCGCATCTCCGCCGAAGCCAGGCATACCTTTCTCCTGGTTCAACGAAACAATACCCTTTCCCAAGGGAATTGTCGGCACTGGCGTCATTTTTTTCCGCCAGTATACGCCATCCCGACATTGAATATATCCTTTCTCCATTTCCTGATCACAATAAGGGCAACGCATCCAACGACCTCCTTTTTCTTTTTCCGGCGGCATGTCTATCTTTGCTTCATAGCATAGCAAAAAGCTTTTCTATTTTCAAGGGAAAACTATCAAATAATGGTTATCTTTCCAGACCTCTTGACATTTGTCGGTCAGCGAGGTATACTAAGTCTGTTCATAATTCAGAAATGATTTTGGAAAGGAGGTGCGCAAGATGGCAAATATCAGAAATCAGATGAATCCGATTCCATTTGTTCGGGAGTATTTTATACTTTTGAATGGAAATTTACGGAAATGTTTTGTTGGAGGATGGGAGAAGTCTGTCCAAAATTTTGATATATTACCCAGAGGTCATTTTGCGCACATGCCAGACCGCGTAGTCTGAGCTGTATTTTTTGTGTGCCAGCGCCCTCTGAGGTTTTCAGAGGGCGCTTTTTTGCGCCTGAAAGGAGTGTATTTGTTTTATGGAACCCAATTACAAACTGTCCCGCCGGCAAAAGACCCGGCTGGTCACCCGCTATCTGCATGGGTGCTGGGGCTATTTTGCGGCGGGGCTGATCTGCGCCTGTCTGAGTATGGCCCTGAATGCCCTGACTCCTCAAATTATCCGCCTGACGGTGGATTCCATCCTAGGAGAAAAGGCCCCTGCTTTGCCTGGTTTTTTGTTGGAATGGCTTTCGTGGGAAGCCTTGCGCCAGCAGCCCCTGCGCGCGCTATGGCTGGCGGCTGCAAGCGTTTTGGCAGTGGCTGTGCTGCGTGGTCTGTGCAGTTTTGGTCAGCGGCTGGAGCTGGCCAAAGGCTCGGAGACCTATGTAAAAGCCATCCGGGACGATCTTTACCAGCATATTCAGCGGTTGACCTTCGCTTGGCATAAAGCCCATCCAACAGGCGATATTATCCAGCGCTGCACCTCGGACGTGGACGTCATTCGCAGTTTTGTCTGCAATCAGATGATCGAAGTGGTTCGTACGGTCTTTTTGATTGTTTTATACCTTTGCATCATGTTTTCCATGAATATAAAGCTTTCGTTGATTGCCTGTGTCTTTATCCCTATTGTGGGAATTTCCTCTGGGGTGTTTTATGCTAAAATCTCGGTCCGGTTTAAAGACGCCGACGAAGCGGAAGGCGCGCTGACCACCTGCGCTCAGGAAAATCTCACCGGCGTTCGGGTGGTTCGGGCTTTTGGCCGGGAAAAATATGAAGAAGAAAAGTTTGGGGAGAAAAATCATTTTTTCTCTTCCTTGTGGATTAAGCTGGGCAAACTGCTGTCGGTCTACTGGGCCTCGGGCACTTTGCTCACCAGCTTGCAGGTGATGGTGATTATTCTCTTTGGCATTATGGAAACCGTCCAGGGGAAGATGACTTTGGGAGATTTCATGGCCTTTATCGCTTATAACGAGGCGCTTTCCTGGCCGGTTCGGTCATTGGGCCGGGTTTTGTCTGAAATGAGTAAAGCGGGCGTCTCCATGGACCGGGTGGGATATATTCTCCACTCCCAGGAAGAACAGGACCTTCCCGACGCTGTCGAACCTGTTTCCGGAGACATCGTCTTTGACCATGTAACCTTCGGCTACGAAGGACAGGAAGTGCTGAAAGATTTAACCTTCACCATTCGGGAAGGAGAAACCTTCGCCATCCTGGGAGGAACCGGCTCGGGCAAATCTACCCTGGTCCATTTGCTGGACCGGCTGTATGACTTGAAAGACGATCAAGGAGCGATCACCATTGGCGGCGTGGATATTCGCCGGATGAAGCGGGAATCCCTGCGGAAAAAAATCGGCCTGGTGCTTCAGGAGCCTTTTCTCTTTTCCCAAACCATCGGGGAAAATATCTGCGCTACCCAGCCGGCGGCCGACCGCACAGAAATGCGACGGGCAGCTTCCATCGCCTGTGTAGACGACGCTATCTCCGCCTTTCCCGACGGATATGAAACCATCGTTGGCGAGCGGGGCGTTACCCTTTCCGGCGGACAAAAGCAACGGGTAGCTATCGCCCGTATGCTGATGCAGCGGGCGCCGGTAATGATCTTTGACGATTCCCTTTCAGCGGTGGACGCCGAAACCGACGCCAAGATCCGTACCGCCCTGCGGGAAGAACTGAACCGGGCTACCGTCATTCTGGTGTCCCACCGAATCACCACGCTGATGCAGGCTGACCGGATTCTGGTGTTGGACGACGGGCGCCTTTCTGATCTGGGCGCCCATCAGGAGCTGATTTCCCGGCCGGGCATTTACAAAGAAATTTATGACATTCAGATGCGTTCGGACGACCGGGCGCTGATTATGGAAGGAGGGGAAGCCTAATGGCGGCTTTTGACGAACAGGAATATACCAAATCTTTGGATTTTTCTATCTGGAAGCGGCTGTTTCCCTTTTTAAAGCGTTACCGGGTTGATTTTGCCGGAATGTTGGTATTCAACGGCATATGCGCTCTGGTTGACGTGGTTCTGCCGCTCTTTCAGCGGTATGGTATCGCAACTTTTATCGAGCAAGACACGCTTTCGGGCCTTTGGCCCTATTGCTTCGCCTATCTGGCGGTAATTCTTTTGCAGGCGGCGGCGGTAGTGTGTTTCTCCCGCAACTCCATGCGCATTGAGATGCTGCTGGGACGGGATCTGCGGGATAAGCTGTTTCACCATCTGCAAATTCTGTCCTTTTCTTTTTACAACGTAACTCCGGTAGGCTATCTGCTCACCCGAGTGATGAGCGACACCAATCGAATTGCCAGTATGATCGCTTGGAATTTTACCGATATTTTATGGGCTTTATTTTACGTGGGAGGCGCGTTTATCTCCATGCTGCTGCTCAATTGGCGGCTGGCTTTGGTGGTTATCCTCATCGTTCCGGTAATGGCGGTGCTGACCGTCTATTTCCAGAATAAAATCCTTCATTGGAACCGGAAGGTACGTAAGATGAATTCCCGAATCACCGGCGCCTTTAACGAGGGCATCACCGGCGCAAAAACCACCAAAACACTGGTAATGGAGGATCAGACCAGCGCGGAATTTCGCCAGCTTACTGGAAAGATGAAGCAATCAGGTATTCGCGCCGCCCGGCTGAACGCGGTTTACATTCCTCTGGTGCTCTTTTTCAGCACCATGGCGGTATCCATTGTGCTGCTGCGGGGCGGTCACCTAGTGTTGGAACAGGCCCTGGAGCTGGCCACGCTGTCGGCTTTTACCAGCTACGCGGTGGGCATCTTTGAGCCCATTCAGATGCCCGCCGCCAACATCGCTGAGTTTATCTCCCTTCAGGCCTCTATCGAGCGGGTCACCGATCTGTTAGACAAAGAGCCCCAGGTAAAGGACAGCCCAGAGGTGGAGGCCAAATATGGGGACGCTTTTTCTCCGAAAAAGGAAAACTGGGAGCCGCTTTCCGGCGACATCGAATTCCGGGACGTGACTTTCCGTTACCCTGACGGCGGGGAGGACGTACTGTCCCACTTTTCTCTTCACATTCCTCAGGGCACCACTGTGGCCATCGTGGGAGAGACTGGCGCGGGAAAATCCACTCTGGTGAACCTGGCTTGCCGTTTTTTTGAGCCTACCTCGGGACAAATCCTGATAGACGGAGTGGATTATCGCCAACGGAGCCAACTGTGGCTCCACTCCAATATCGGCTATGTGCTGCAAAATCCTCATCTTTTTTCCGGCACTGTCCGAGACAATATTCGCTATGGCCGGCTGGAGGCCACCGACGAGGAAATTGAAGCCGCGGCCAAAGCGGTATCCGCCGATACGGTGGTAGCCAAGCTAGAAAAAGGCTGGGACAGCGACGTAGGCGAGGGGGGCGACCGGCTTTCCACCGGAGAAAAGCAGCTGATTTCTTTTGCCCGGGCGGTACTGGC
>CATJIY010000148.1 GCA_949740695.1 uncultured Eubacteriales bacterium | reverse complement strand
TTAGAACCTGCCCCCATAGCCAAAGCATCCAGATTTATTTTATAGCCCATCATAAAAAGACAGTCCTGACGAACCAAGCGCCAACAGAACCAACAGCAAAGAAATTTTTTATACAGACAGATTTCGACCTTTTTTGCAGAAAAAATGATGTAAACTATCTTTGCGAAGGGCGGATCACCCTTTGCGCGGACGGGGTGCCGTCCGGCACCGTTCATATCTTTATCCCCACAAATCCGGCGGACGGTGATTCGCCGCCGGACCTTGGCGCTCACAACATGTGGGCGCCGCTTTTTTTCGTCTGCGGTATCTCAAACAAATCCCAGCCTGTCAGCTGCCAATTTGGATATTCCTCAATCGCTATTCCTGTTGCCCGCTAAAAGCGCCCCCTATCCGCTGTCCGCTCCAGGCAGCCGCCCATTGCATCTCCCAATAATACCAAGTTCCCGGCGGATTATCCGGCCAGACGGCGGCCTCCGCCGCTGGCTTCTCCCCCCTGCGCCCCAGCATACGGTTGACAATGACGGCGGCCTCCGCCCGAGTAATTGGATCGTCTGGCCGGAAAAACCCTCGGTTTCCCTCCACCCATCCAACTGCGGCCGCCTGGGCGATTTCCCTTTCTGCCCAGTGTCCGCCGGTATCCGCAAAAGGCGCCGGACCGCCTTCCGCCTCCTTCCAAAACCGGACTGCCATAGCGGTGAACTCAGCTCTGGTAACCAAACGATCTGGATAAAATCTTCCGGACCCATCCCCTTGGAGTAGGCCGGCCTTCACCCCGGCAGCGACAGCCGTATGATATCCTTCCCCGGCGGGAACATCCATAAACAAACTTTGTTGCAGCCCGCCTGTTTCCCGACAATTTTGTGTCATCACTTGAAAAAAGATTTCAGCCGCCTGGCCACGGGTAATTGTTCCCATGGGACGGATCGTTCCATCCGCAAAACACATAAGATAATTCGCGCCACTGGCTTTATCCAGGTTTGGCGTCTGGATTTCTTCGTTTTGGGGCGATTGAGGCTTTATTCCTGCCGGCCGGCCTTGATTTGAGCCAGAAGGAGGTGAAATCGCTTCCGCCGTCCGCCATTGGGCATAAACGACCAGTCCGCCGTCTTTGTCCGCTGCAGGACTGCTCCAACCGATAAACCGGTAACCGCTGCGACGGGGCTGCGCCGGATACTGATTTGAACTGAGCCGTTCTCCCTCTGGCAGCTGCATTTGTTTCAGTATCCTGCCGCTATAGCCGTCATACCAGGTAATGGTAATCCATTCCTGCGCCGCTTTCCAATTAGCGGTGATAGAGATTCCCTCCGGATGTTCTTCTATAACCCATAGGTCAAAAACTTGTCCTTCCGGCGGACTAGGAGGAGATGGATAGTCGCTCAGAGGAACATCCTTCCCTTGCGTTTCATAGGGATACTGCCCAATTTTCAGCGGCGGTTGACCTGCAATTCCCGAATACCAGGTGACAAGGATCGTCTCAGGCCGATCTCTCCACCAAGCAGTGATGGAAACGCCATGCTCCCCTTCCTCTATGTTCCACCGGTCAAATAGCTTTCCTTCCGGCGGGTCAGGCAGCTGTGGATAGTCGCTCAATGGAATATCTTGGCCTTTGGTTCCTGCCGGATACCGCTTGGTTTTCAACGGCGGCTGATCCGCAATACCCGAGTACCAGGCAACAGTCACTGGATCACCTGTTTTCCATAAAGCGGTGATGTCGATCCCCGATGAACTGTCTCGAATATCCCACCGGTCAAACGCCATCCCAACCGGCGGCTGAGGCAGAGCTGGATAATCGGCCAAGGGAATGTCTTTCCCTCGTGTTCCGAAAGGATATTCCCCAGTGGCAAGTACCGTCTGCTCAGGCAACCCAGAATACCAAATAACAAACACCAAAAGAGGCGCTTTCCGCCACTGGGCGGTGATAGCAATACCATGCTCCCCTTCCTCTATGTTCCACCGTTCAAACGCCTTTCCCTCCGGCGGATCAGGCAGCTGCGGATAATCGCTCAAGGAAATATCCTGTCCTTTGGTTCCCGCAGGATACCATGCGGTTTTCAACGGCGGCTGGCCCGCAATTCCCGAATACCAGACCACAGTTACCTGCTCCGGCAAAACCGCCTCCTTCCACCGCGCCACAAACACAATACCGTTTTGCTCATCCCGCCGTTCCCACCGGTCAAAAATCTTTCCGGCAGGCGCGGGTAGCGGCAGGGGACAATCCTCCGGGGAAATTTCCCCCCCCGAGCCGTATTCCCTACTTCCCAGATAACCATCCCAAGTGAGACCATCCATCCAAGTAACGGTGATCGTTTTCCCCATAGGCGCCCATAAAGCCGTTACAATTATGTCGCCGGTTACTGGATTTGGAGACTCTGCTTTCCAGCTTAGGAAGGTCATCCCCTCAGGCGCCTCAGGCGGATCAACTGCAGGAATCCGCCCATCTGCCGGTAACGTTTGCGTATGAAACAGATTTCCGCCCTGAGCGTCTTTTCCGTCATACCAAGAAATTTTAGGCGCTCCCGGGACAATCTCCAGCGCCGCCTGCCCCTGTACTGTCAAAACATCCTGCCCTACATTCAGATTAGCCGCAATTAAAACAGAATTACCCAAAGACGTTCCATCATAAACCCCAATCTGAACATCATATTCTAGCGTGACCTCCGCCCCTGGCAAAAAAGCGCCGTTCAGCGCGGCCGCAATTCGGATGGCTTGCTGAGAACTATCCGGCTGAGTAACCGTAAGGGTTCCCGCCGAAAGATTTCCATCGCTAACCAGTTTAACCTTTGGATCCAACATATTGGAAAAAGCCAGTCCCTCTAGCGGTACGTTTCCACTATTTTTTACAGTAACGCGATAACGAACCACTGCTCCTCTGGCCGGGTGAAACGCCCCCATGGGAACCCAATCGGTTCCATCATACCGCTGGGCTTGGATCGTTGCGGCAATCGCCGTCTGAAAGACTTGCGTTTTTCGAACGCCGCAGTCAACCGCCGTCTGGTCTTGAGGTCGATTATCCCAAGAGACGGTTGGCCGGTTTTGAATGATTTTCCCAGCTGCTTTTTCCGTTACCTTTGCGCATATATGCAATACCTTGGTTTCCCCTGGCGCAATCTCTCCCAACAAATACCGTTCTCCCTGAGGGGAGCTGGTTATGGTCTGTCCGTTCTCGCCTGCCCGATACCATAAAAACTCCAAATTTTTATCCAGGGGGTTATCAACCGCCACGCTTTCCGCCGGATAAACTCCCGAATTTTCCACCTGGATGGTATAGGTCAAGCTTTCTCCCGGCATCACTGAGCGGTCAGGATTGACCGATTGTGTTGCCAGCAAATTTGTAAAGCGGTCTGCATCCTCATAAACATTAGTGATGCAAACCGCGTAGCCGGAGTCCGCCTGCTCATCCGCCGCCGAAGAAAAAACTACCGTCACAACCGGCTCTCCAAACGGATCGGCCTCTCCCTTGTCGGTTAGGACTTTCAAAGTTTTTCCTTCCGCTTCCCAATTCTTTTCTACAATCGTGACAGGGGTGTCCAGAGGCAGCTCCAGCGTCCAGCTTTCTTCCAACAAATCGGTTTGACGGAGTAACTTTCGTATCTGATCCTGCCAGCTGACCTCGAGAGCAAAATCCTGATCAATATTCTCTGGCGTCACGCCGGAAAAAATCTTTTTCACCGTTACTGTCTGGAATTCCTGGGGTGCAACCGTTGTTATAACGGATTCGCTTTTGTAAAGCGTGTTTCCTTCTCGCTCCACGCTGGCCTGGCAGCTATAGGTTCCCGCCTTTGCCCAGTCCAGTGTGAGCTGGAAATCTGCAATTCCGTCCTGTATCAAACCAAAGTTTGAATAGGTCAAGCCCTCTTCATTGGTCAAAACGTATTCTTTTTCTATTGCGCCATCATGAGTCAATGTCACAGCAAGCGTCAAGTTTTCCACCGCCGCCCCATTGTTAAAAACGGAGATCGTCCAGATAAGGCGGCCGCCCTCAAAGCCTGACTCCGGTTTGGAAATATCCGCCTGAATCTCAAATGCTTCTTTTGGCGTTTCCTGTGCCAGCGGCTGGGCATCCCATTCCAGTTCCGCCGCTCTCGGTTCCTCGTCTTTCGGTTCGGGGTTAAAAGGAACTTCCATTTGTTCCCGTTCGAATTGCTCCTCTGCGGAAACAAGCTGATCCGGCCCGCTGATTCCCAGCATCTCCAGCCCAGCTTGTTCGGTTAAAATAGATGCGTCTAAACCACTGTCTGTGGCAAAAGCTGCCGTGGCCAGCAAACTCAAACATATCGCTGCCACCAGCACCCAGCCGGCAACTGTTGCGAGGTTAAAACGTCCCTTCATATTGTTTAATCCTTTCCAATTTAGACTTCCCTGGCTACGAATCGGTTTGTTTCCGGCCCCCCTTTCTATTTTTTTACTGTTTGCGCTTCAAAAATTCGCCGCCTGACTTGGGAATAAAAAAGACCGCTGCCGACACGTTTTGTCCTC
>CATJIY010000147.1 GCA_949740695.1 uncultured Eubacteriales bacterium | reverse complement strand
TTTGGTCCGAGTAGTGCGACTCGAACGCACGATCTCCACATCCCAAATGTGGCGCGGTACCAACTCCGCTATACCCGGATATTGAATTTTCCTGTTCTGCATCTGAGGATATTCCCGTGCCCAGAGGAAATTTTACGGCTGAGAATTGGAGAGGCGCTGAGTGTAAAAGGAAAAAGGCCACATTCTCATTTTCTCAAAATCATTATACCATGGAATTTCAAAAAAAGGAAGAGAATTTTGCGGGAAGGTGGAAACGATCCAAATGAGGCGCAGTCACTCTCCTTTTATCCCGTGCTTATACTGTGGATAGGAGGTGCGACATGAGTCGACTCGTCTTATTGGCGTTCCTTGCGACCCTTGGAACGTGGCTTGTGACTGCTTTGGGGGCGGCCACCGTATTATTTTTCAAATCCCCCAACAAAAAAATCATGAATTTGATGCTGGGCTTTGCCGCCGGCGTCATGATCGCCGCCAGTTTCTGGTCCCTTTTGCAGCCGGCTATCCAACGGGCCGAGGCCCAGCCTGGACTGCCGGCCTGGTTTGTGGCCACTTCTGGCTTTTTGTTTGGCGCGGTCTTTATGTGGGGCTCTGATAAGATCGTTTCCCTAACAAGACGAAATGTGGACAGAGGGGGAGGCGGTGAGCCTGACCGGCTCAATCGAATCATTCTGCTGGTCCTTTCCATCACACTCCATAATATTCCCGAGGGCCTGGCGGTGGGGGTGGCCTTTGGGGCTCTTAACGCCGAGAATTTGACCACGGAAGGGATCATGGGCGCCATCACCATTGCGGTGGGAATCGGCCTTCAGAATTTCCCGGAGGGAGCGGCGGTCTCGGTGCCGCTGCGGCGGGAGGGCTACTCCCGGCAAAAAAGCTTTTTGCTGGGCCAGGCCTCCGGCATGGTGGAACCTATCGCGGGAGTGCTTGGCGTTCTCCTTGTGGTCTATGTGGAAGCTATTTTGCCCTATGCCCTGTCATTTGCGGCGGGCGCCATGATCTTGGTGGCGGTACATGAATTGATCCCGGAATGTCAAAAGGATCAGACCGAGCTGCCCTATTTTGCCACGATGGGAATTGTGGTGGGCTTTGCGGTGATGATGCTGCTGGACGTAATGCTGGGATAAGGGATGGCAAAAAGAAAAGCCGGAGTAAGCTTCTGCTTGCTCCGGCTTTAAGTACGATAGACATTGAAATAAAAGGTGATGCGACAAAAGACCCCACCCATGGTAATGCCTCTCTCTACTGTGAGCCTATGTGACTTTTTCTTTGAAAGATTTTTTCTTCCACAAGAGAAATGGCAAGATGCAATACCATGCCGAATCCAAACATTAGAATAATGGTATTCATGCTAAAATCAATGGTATGAGTCAGGGTCAGTACACCAACTTGGAGTGTTTAGCCGTAGAAATCCCTCCATATGCACCCAATTTACGCTTACACTGTCGCCATAAAAAGACACTGGATACAAGACAAGGTGATTTGAATAGAAAAAACCCCGCTTTTCGATAAAATTGTTCGACAAAGCTGCCCGCTTAAAATCCTTTTTGGCGCAGCGGGTGGGATTTGCGCCCGTATGCTTTTGGTAAAAACTTTTAAATGCAACCTAATTCGATTGCACTTCGGCTTTGCAACCATTCAAGAATGCATTTCATGTTATTATTTGAGGAGAAGTGCCGTAATTATCGCAATGGCAGTACTGGACAGAGTGCCCACAAGATACTTTTCAGCAAAGTCCTTCTCGCTGAGTTGTTTGTAACGGGCCAAGCTTTTGGCGGTGAGTACAAAACCAATGGCTCCAAGCTCGCCGCAAATAACCAGAATTGCAATGATAATTCGCTCCAGTTTTCCGATGGTACTTCCCGCAGGAGGTTCCCTTTTTGTACTGCTATTATTTGCGCTGCCAGAAACATAGCTGGATAGCTTTTTTACAAAAACGGATGTCGGATCAAGAATTATTAAAAAGATCAAAGCATACCGCAAAACCTGCTCCAATGGAATCCGTAATGCCAAATCAGAAATCCAGCCCTTGTTTTGCCCATTCAGATCAAACATACAGACCAAAGTGAAAATAATGAAAATATGAAGTGCCTGATCGATTAGAAAAGAAGTGAAATGTGAAGTGGAGGCCGTAAACTTTTTATCGGCAAGGACTCTGAGCCAGTCGATAATAAAGTGGGACAGCGCAATGATTACGAAAGGAATCCAAACTACATAAGCAGGGATACACAGGAAAGCGACCAATGCAAAAACAACTGTATAAACCAATGCGTGTCCTACCAGGTACCAAAATTTTTGAGTTTTCTTTTCTGCCCAGTCAGCAGACTGCAAAAAGAAATCTGCAATAAAATGCGCAGCTAAAAGAAGCCACAAGGACATATCTCTATCTCTCCCGTCGAATGTTTGTCATTTCGTTTATTGCGGTGATCGCCATATTTCTAGCTGTATAAATATTACCGGCTTTTATTGTTTTCTCGATTGTCTGCCTGCTGATATCCATAATGCTTGCCAATTTTGTTGGTATTCCCCGTTGTTTTCCGCTTGTTATATAAAACTTTGTTTCGTCCCGCACTTCTTCCGCTTTGACAGAACCAATTATTTCCATAATGCTACCCGTCAAGCGGTCAAGCGGTAGGGGCCTCGTGATTTTGTTCATTTCATGGTCAAATCCTGATTTTCTATACAAAAAATGCTCTATATCACGGGGGAGTATATCATCATGCTCACGGATATAATAGTTACAAATGGGGAATAGCAATTCGGTGATTAGCATGATTTGGTTCTGGTATGTGCTCTGTTTTGCCATAATGGAGGCTGCTCCACCAACAATTGTGTTGATTGTGGTATCAGAACGACTGCCGGAGAAAAAAAGAACAGGGTATCCTTCACTATCATCCGCGTTTTTAATTGCGAACCTTGCATTATGGTAAGCAGGACCATCTTGGCTGGTTGTGCCCTTGCAGTCGATCTGCACATCCCACCCTCCAACGCCAATACCTGCCCTAATCTCTATCGGATGCAGCCATATCGAAAACATCCTGTAATAAAGATAGGCGGCTTCGGGGGATGCAAATAGCCCCTGTATTTCATCCCCCGCGCTGAAATCAACCTGGCGTACAATTTCCCGCCAATAAAACTTGTTAAGGAAATTGACTACATCCATAATATAGTATTGAATGGAATTTCGATCTTCCTTTGTATAACTTCTGGATTTTTTTAGGTCAATCATTAGCGCTGTATAATCTCGTGACATGTTGTATTCACCTCTGAGGTAAGTATAACACACATAACAAAAAAAGCAACCGATTCCGATTGCTTTTTTGACTCGCAACCAAATCGGGCTTCATTGTTTGTGGACATAGAAACCGATAGATTGCACTATTTATTAAGATAAACAAAACGACAACCTATTTTGGATGGGTTGCCGTTTTGCTTTTGGTGCACGAGGTGGGACTCGAACCCACACGTCCTTGCGAACACTGGCACCTGAAGCCAGCGAGTCTACCAATTCCACCACTCGTGCATATTCAGTTTGCGCCCTCAGCGCAAGGGATATGATAGCACATTGCCGGAGGGTTGTCAACAGTTTTTTTGCCGATCTGCGGAATCTTACGTCTCATATTGACAACCTCCGTGAAATACGGTATAATAAACCATCACGCCAAGAAGATCAGGGAGGGAAAACCAATGAAGCATATCCAGACTCTGGAGACCCGCAACCTCTGCGAGAGCGCCAAGACCGGCGGCTGCGGCGAGTGCCAGACCTCTTGCCAGTCCGCTTGCAAGACCAGCTGCGGCATTGCCAACCAGAAGTGCGAGAAGACCGAGAAGTAAGAAAAGCTTCGTAAAAATGCCGCCCACGGGCGGCATTTTTTATATGGAGAAGGGGAGAGCAATGGGGACAGGGGAGCTTGACGGCCTACCGGCCTGAGCTGGCGGGGCGGTGCTTGCCGGAGGCAAGCGTTTGCCGCGGGAGCGAACCGAAGGTGAGAAACGGCCAAGCGTTGCCCCATTGCGGAGCCTGACATAAACGCAGATAGGAGAGAAAACTATGATCCATCGTTATCAGGTGGGAGATACCCACATTGTACTGGACGTGAACTCCGGCTCGGTCCATGTGGTGGACCCGGCGGCCAGCGAGGTCATCGGGCTCTACGAAGAGGGGAAGACCCGGGAGGAGATCATCCCCGCCGTGCTGAAGCAATTTTCCAACGACCCCGAGGTGACCGCGGAGGAGCTTTCCCTCTGCTGTGACGAGATCGAGGAGCTGAAGGCCCAGGGCAAGCTCTTTGCCCCCGACACCTTCGAGCCTTTGGCCGGGGAGCTGAAAAACCGCTCGGCCGGGGTGGTGAAGGCCCTGTGCCTCCACGTGGCCCACACCTGCAACCTGAACTGCTCCTACTGTTTCGCCAGCCAGGGCAAGTACCACGGGGACCGGGCGGTCATGTCCTTTGAGGTGGGCAAGCAGGCCTTGGACTTCCTCATGGACC
>CATJIY010000146.1 GCA_949740695.1 uncultured Eubacteriales bacterium | reverse complement strand
GACGGGAAACGGCCGTTCTCGTAATAAAGAACCGTTTTCAGGGAAATCAGCCTTCGTTTTCACCAGTGGCAGCCCACAGAGAGGTACGAATCTGGATATTTCCGGTTTTGCCTCGGAAGTAACCCACAACGGCCAAAACCACAATGGCGCCTACGTTCAGAATCGCCAGCGTGGGACTCATAGACAGGCAGGACTTCCACAACACTACTATAAAGCCTGCCAAAGACAATACGCAGATTGCGTAATACAGGCCATCGGAGATGTGGAAGCGGGATTGCTTCCAAGCCTCGGGATAAAGTTTTGGCATTTTGATAAAAGCCAGGAAGTTCAGTAGGGCAAAGCAGGAGGTAAACAGCTGGGTCATATTGGTGATAACTGTAATGGAAAGGCCAAAAACGATGGGGATCATACCAGCGATATACATCAGGGTAAGAATCCAGATGCGGGCGCCGTTTTTATTTTTCTTGCCAAAGGCTGCTGGCAGCCAACCATCGTCGCAGGACTGGCCGATGTTAATGGCGTTATAAGCAAAACTGGAGTTTAGGGTAGATAACAGCGCCATAATCGGTCCGCCAATGATAAAGATGTAGAAAAGGATGGTGGGAAAGATTCGCTTTGCTGCAAATACAAGGGTTGTGGAGTTTCCATACTCCTCCAGACTCATAACGCCTACCCCAGTCATTGCCACGCCCACATACAGGACGATCAGGGTGGGAACAGCCAGCAACAGCACAATGGGGATATCCCGGCGGGCATTTTTGGCGTCCCGCCCGTAGGAGGTAGTCATATAGTAACCCTGGGTGGAGTACACAAACAGTAATACCGCGCCGATAAATCCGCCGGAAATCTGACCCTCGGTAAAGGTGATCCCCCAACCTTCGGTAAGAAAGCTGGGATCGCTGAAATCAAAGATGGGCAGCTCCATCTTAAAAATACCAACCACAGCAAACAAAACCAAAGCGGCAATCAGTAACCAGGTCATCATCTTTTGAGCCTTCGCCATAAAATCAATGCCCATCAGATTCACCAGATAGAAGAAAGTCAGCAACGCTCCGCCCACAATAATTCGGGCCACGCTTCCGCCTAGCGCGGGGATAATATCCCCCAAATAAGCTGCTGCTGACGCGCCAAATAGAGAAAGGCTCAAGCATTGGGTTAGATACATGATAGAAAACACACCCGCCACTCGTGGGCCCGCCATGCCGCACAGCATAGAGTAGTTGCCCCCCGCCATCCGAACGGTGGAAGAAACAAATACATTGGGCAGAATCATAATAAAGCCCATAATAATGGCCACAAAATAAGCCAGCCAAGCTGAGTAACCAGTCATCTTAATCGCAGGTACAATCAGGGTGATGACTCCGGCGCCGATAACTTGACCGATTGCCAGCGCGTACAGTTCGGGTTTTCCCAGCGTTCCGGGTCCCGGTTCTTTTTCTCGGATAACCTTAATTGCCATGAAAAACACTCCTCGTCAAATATTGATCGTTTCGCTTCAACGGACCGTGTCTACCACTTTATACAAGACAGCCTTATCAATGGCTTCCTGAAGGAACTCATTTCCAATACCCGGCAGATCAGGAACGGTAAAGTACCCGTTTTCCGGCTGGAGATTATACTTGGTTAGACCCAGGCAAGTATCCATCCGGTTACAGGTGTGATGCTCGTGAATAATAAAGTTGGGGATGGTACATTCCACATGGAGGGCTGCATTGGTGGCCAGCGGACTGCCCGCCACATGAACCTGAATGCCGGCGTCAAAAGCGTGGGCCATATCACAGATCTTTTTCACCTCAGAAATACCGCCGCAGTTACCGATATCTGGCTGGGCTAACTGCAGTAGATTTCGTTTGAAATAATCGGCGTATTGCCACCGGGAGAACAGCCGCTCACCGTTAGCGATAGGCACCGAGGTATATTTAGCGATGTATTCCACTGTCTGGGTAGTGGGGGTGTTCGGCTCTTCAAAAGCCATAATGTTATATTTCTCAGCCAGTTTTGCCAGCTGCACCGCGCCCAACGCGTCAGGATAGGAATGGTTTTCCATAATGATGTCCACTTCGCCGCCAGCGGCTTCTCGGGCGGCCTTCATCCGGGCCTCCACCATATGGAGTTGCTTGGGAGTAAGAATACCAGTGGTATCCAACCAGCTCAGGGGTTTTCCTTCCTCGTCCCTATCAAAGAAATCAATTTTGATGGCGTCAAAGCCTTCCTTCAAAGCTAGCTTAACGTTGTGGGCATAATCTTCTGGAGTGACTGCCCAAAGATGTTCGCTAACGCCTACCTGGCCCCAGCCAAACTGTAGCTGGCTGGCATAGGTACGCAGTTTATCCCGGACCTTGCCGCCTAACAACTGATAAACCGGAACGTTGAAATACTTGCCTTTAATATCCCACAACGCCACGTCAATGGCTGCGATTCCCGAAAAAACCACCGGACCGCCGTTTTGTCCCCAAAAGGTTTTTTTATACATCGTTTCCCAAACCAGCTCAGTTTGCAGGGGGTCCATACCCACAATCAACTCAGACAAATCACAGACCATACCAAAAGCGGCGCTGCCTCCCACGCCATACGCCATCCCAGCTTCGCCGTCTCCACAGATACCCGCG
>CATJIY010000145.1 GCA_949740695.1 uncultured Eubacteriales bacterium | reverse complement strand
TAATATTTTTCGGGACGACCGTTGTCATACTAAGTCGTTTCTTACTCCACCCGGCGGGGCGGCAACAGCTTGGCCCGCTGGGGAATCACAAACCGCAGCTTTTGCGGCGCTACCCGCAACGATACCCGGCTGGCCTGAACGATTTCCCCATCCAAACTGATCGTCATATCCTTCCCGTTTTGATGAAAAATCGTTAGTTCTTTTGCCTGCAAATGGGTGATATATTGCGGATATTCCCGATAACGGCCGCTTTCATAAGCGCCGATCACCTTAGCGGCAGTAAACCGGCTTACCGCCTGCACCAACAATACGTCCAACAAACCATCTTCCGGGTCGGCGTCTGGCACCGGATGGATTCCGCCGCCATAGAACCGGCCGTTGCCCGCCAAAATCAAGGTATACCGGCCGTCATAGGATTTGCCGTCAATCTCCACTCCATAGGGCTGATGCAGCCCCCGAATCAAATGCTCTACCGTAGACGCATGATACGCCATGGTGCCGTGAAGGAGGGGAATTCGTTTGTACTTCTGCATGCCGCGAGCAATCCTGGCATCTACGCCTACGCTAAACACATTCACACAAACGCCGCAGTCCGATTGAATATAATCCAGCTCTATTTCCCGCCCCCGCATCAGCTCTTCCAGATCAGAAAAAACCCGGCCATCAACGCCAAAGACTTTAATAAAGTCATTACCGCTGCCACAAGGATAATGAGTAACGGCAGCTTTCTCCAGCCCGACAACACCAGCCGCCACTTCATTCAGCGTGCCGTCTCCTCCGCAAGCGTAAAATCGCAGATGCCTGCCCTCATACGCCCGAGCTTTTTCCCGCACCAGCTGAGGTGCGTGCCGGGGATATTCGGTGGTGAGAATCTCATAATCAGCGCCCATCCCAACAGCCGCCGCACGAATGGCCGCAGCCACCGGATTGGTACTATCGGTTTTTCCAGCGGCAGGATTGATGATGAAAATATGTTTGATCTGTTCCATCTTCCTTACCCCTTAAAATATTGATAGAGATTACACTTGACCATGCCATTGTAAAGCTTGCGCCGCTTGTCCGCCCGTTTACCGAAACAATGTTCAAACTGCTCGTCAGAAGACAAAATATAGGCCTTCAGCCCGCTGCCAGAAAGCGCCTGACCCATAGCTTGATACAATTCTCTGGCCCGCTGCTGATCCAGCAGCCGGATGCCATAGGGCGGGTTGGTCAACAAAACTCCAGCGCGCTTCTGCCAGTCCGCCTCCAGCGCGTCAGCCACCGCATATTCCATACAGTTCCCCACACCCGCTCTTTCTGCATTTTCCCGAGTAAGACGCACACAGTTGGGGTCCCGGTCGCTAACCAAAATAGGCAACTTTTCTTGACGCTGAGCCGCCAAAGCCGCCTCCCGCTCCTGGACAAAGGCCGCCGCAAAACGGTCATTCCATCCGGCGGCGTCAAACGCTCGATGCAGGCCGGGAGCGATATTTAAGGCGGTTTGCGCGGCTTCAATAGCAATGGTGCCGCTGCCGCAGAAGGGATCATACAACGGTTCCCGGCCTTTCCATCGAATCAGCTTTACCAGTGAAGCTGCCAAAGTCTCCCTTAGAGAAGCTTCGTTCTGCTCAATTTTATACCCCCGTTTATACAAGGGCGCGCCGGTAGTATCCAAAAATACCTCACACCAATCGTTCATCAGGCTAAACTGCAGCTGGTGCTTGCGTCCAGTTTCCTCTAACCAATTGGTATGATAGACCTGCCGCAGCCGTTCCACCACCGCTTTTTTCACAATACGCTGACAATCGGGCACCGAATGGAGCTGAGAGTGCAGAGAAAAACCTTTTACCGGGAAAGCGTCCTTCTCTCCCAAATACTCCTCCCAAGGCAAAGCCTTTACTCCTTCGAACAGTTGATCAAAACTTTTTGCTGAAAAACCCGCTACCCGCAGCAACACCCGCTCGCCGCACCGCAAAAGCAGATTTGCCCGGGCGCAAGCGCTTTCATCTCCAGAAAACAATACCCGGCCGTTTTCCGCCCGAACCGATTCAAAACCCTTATACTTCAGCTCGTCAGCAACCAATCCTTCCACACCCATCAGGCACGGAACTGAAAATTGAAACATATTGACATCCTCCACTGGCCCCAAGCCGCTTTTCTGCAAACAAAAAGCGAACGCCGGGCGTTCGCCAGTTCTTACGTTCTATTGTACGAAATCACATGAAAAATTGCAATAGATTTCCTGAAAAAAGATTACCTATACAGGGTTTTACAGTTTTTCTTGAAGACGTGTTTTCCCCAAAATACAGGTTTCAAAAAACCAGGCGGAAAACGGGGGACAATCCCTATGAAAAACAAAAATCTAGAAAGACCTTGACAACGGGACAGGCTCTAAATGACCGTCTGTCCGCTCTACGCGAAACGGATACAGCGCACGTTCTTTATTTAACCAAATACGATTTCGTTCTGGAAAAATTAACTTTTGGCAAAAGCAAAGGGAAAAACGATCCGATATTTTTCAAATCTGAAAAGACGGCCAGGCGCAACGCAAAACCCCGGCACAGCGTTTTGCTGCCCGGGGTTTTGTGGAAAAATGAGGGGAGAAGACTCCGCTTCACGGGGAGTTCAGCGGAGAAACGAGAAGAAATCATCTTTCTTCTGTGTTTGTATCATACATCATTTTTACCGCTGGTTGGTGAACGAAAAACGACCAAATTGAAAACAATTTGTCAAGTTAACCCTTTCTCCCGGATTTTTTCCTGTTCCAGTTTTTCTCTCTGTGCGATTTTTCGGAAAAATCGGGTTTTTCGCCCAAATTTCCAATCTCTTTTGTGAAGATAGCCGCTTGTATTTTTTCGCCGCTCATGGTATGATATCAATAGAATTGAAACCACTTTTGCGACTGACGGCGTTTGTGGAGCACCACATGAAGCAGAGGTGACTTTTGCCGTTTGCCGGCCGTCTGGGCAGTCCTGTTCCTAATTTATCTAAGGAAGTGGACCGCCTCTTTTTCTTTTCCAGAAACTAGATTCGCTTTCTATCGTGGTTTCCTGTTCCTAAAATTTTGTCGGTTTCCCCGGCAAAAGAAAAGAGGACCCGCACATTCCAGCCGCCGGACAAGCTTTGGCGGCTGACTACCGGGCCGGGTTGTCGGCGCGGAACAAGCTAGGAGGACAACATGAAAAAAGTTGCAATCATCATGGGTAGCGACAGTGATCTCCCCGTTTTGGAAAAGGCCATCTCCACCCTGGAGCAGTTTGACATACCGCTATCTGTGCGGGTATTATCCGCCCATCGGACGCCGGTGGAAGCCGCCGCCTTTGCGAAAAGCGCCCGAGGGGAAAATTACGGCGCTATCATCGCCGCAGCGGGAAAAGCCGCCCATTTGGCGGGGGCTATAGCCGCAGGAACCACGCTTCCAGTCATTGGAATTCCCATCAAATCCAGCGCTTTGGACGGCATTGACGCTCTGCTGTCCACCGTACAAATGCCAACCGGGATGCCGGTGGCGACGGTGGCCATCGACGGTGCGGTCAATGCCGCTTTGCTTGCCATTCAAATTTTAGCAGTGGAGGACGCCGGGCTGGCCAGCCGTCTGGAAGATTACCGGCAAAAGGCCAGCCAAACCGTTTTGGAAAAAGACCGCAAACTATCCTTACAATATAGCCGTAGTGCAGAAGGGAATCTTTAAATTATGGAAAAAAAAGAGCAGCTTTATGAGGGAAAGGCCAAAAAAGTTTATGCCACCAGCGACCAGGAGGTCTATATCGTTTCCTATAAAGATGACGCAACTGCCTTTAACGGACAAAAAAAAGGCACTATCCTGGGCAAAGGCGCCATCAACAACCGAATGACCAATTTCTTGATGCAAAAGCTGGAGACTGCCGGCGTTCCCACCCATTTTGTCCAAGAATTGAACGACCGGGAAACCGCGGTGAAAAAAGTAAGCATTGTTCCGCTGGAGGTCATCGTGCGCAATCTTTCTGCCGGTTCCTTTGCCAAGCGCTACGGCGTGGAGGAAGGAATCGTTTTTGCCCAGCCTACCATTGAATTTTCTTATAAAAACGACGATCTGGGTGACCCGCTGATCAACGACTCTCACGCGCTGGCTCTGGGCTTAGCTACCCAGGCGGAAATTGACCGGATCAAGGATCTGGCTTTTCGGGTCAACGACTTTTTAAAAGCTTTTATGAAGGAACACAATGTGGATCTGGTGGATTTCAAGCTGGAGTTTGGCCGGCTGTCTGACGGGACGATTGTACTGGCCGATGAAATCTCTCCCGACACCTGCCGTTTCTGGGACAGCGCCACTCATGAAAAGCTGGACAAGGACCGTTTCCGCCGGGACCTTGGCGGCGTGGAGGATGCTTATCAAGAAATGATGCGCCGGATTCTCGGCCAATAAACAAGCAGGAAAGAGGCTATTGATATGGGCGGTTTTTTTGGCGTCGCCAGCACGCGCGACGCAATACCAGAGGTTTTTTTTGGGACAGACTATCATTCCCACTTGGGCACCCGCCGGGGCGG
>CATJIY010000144.1 GCA_949740695.1 uncultured Eubacteriales bacterium | reverse complement strand
GGTTGATGGACCGGTTGGTGGAACTGGCGCTGAAACGGCATCGCCAGCGGCAGCAGTTGCATACCTCCTTTGAGACCAATCTGCTGCAAAACGCCCAGCTGGGCGGGACAAAAGGAAACGTAAAGTAATTTTTTTCAATTAAATTACAGAAAGCACCCCCTCTAAGCGTAGAGGGGGTGCTTGTGCGTTTCACAACACTACATTTTACTGGGAGTTTTAACGGGTCTGCTATCGAGAAAAATCTGGGAGGCGCTCCTGTTTGCCCCATGAAAAGGGTAATACGCTGAAAGGTTTAATCTTGTACGAAGAAAAACTGAAAAGTTTCTTCCAGAATATTACGGTGTGAAATAATCCAATTTGAATTATTTTTATGTTGAATTACAAATTGTATGGGTTCTTTTGACCCAAGGACAGCGGCAATTTCTCAGACAGTGCGCCGCTCAAGGCTTGGAGGCATTTCTCGCATAGACAGATTTCTTTTTCCTGTACGATCTGATCAACCGAACCGCAGATCAGGCAAGCAGATGGCTTTGTTTTGACCGTCATAGGCTCCCCTCCTTTCTACCTTTAGTATCCAGCAAACCGGCGGAAAGGGACAGGGAAGTTTTCCGGGAAATCCTTCACTGTTGATTTCCCGAAAAACAGGGTTCAATAGGATCAAAAGGAGGGAAAATCTTATGATTTTTCAAACAGAATCCCAAACGATTGGCGCGGAAGAGCTTTTGCGTCATGTAGAAGCCTTTCTCAGTGAAGAGCAGCCACGACGGCAGTCTTTGATCCGGTATTACCAGGGGCGGCAGGGGGTGCGCAAAGGTCCTATCGCTCAAGGACGGCCGAACAATCAGCTGGTGTCTAACTATGCCCGGTATATCACCGAGGTACATACCAGTTATTTTTTGGGTCAGCCGCCCACGCTTACCTTTGAGCGGCGGCGGACGCAGGAACGGGCGGGCCGGGCGCTGGCGGAGGCGTCTTTTCATCCCCTGCTCTATGCTGCTGCAAGGGATATGAGTATTTGTGGGGAGGGCTATCTGCTGACCTATCTTACACCAAAAGGTCCTCGTCTGGCCCGGTTGGACCCGTTGGAAACCTTTATGCTTACCTCTGGGGTGCGGCAGGAACCGGCGGCGGCCGTTCGGGTTTCCCGCGCCCGGCCAGCCAGCATCCAGGGAGAGCTGTATTTGCCGGGAGAACGGCTTCCCTGGGAAATCAACCGGAAAAAGTTGACCTTTGGCGCGGCGGAAAAGCTGCCCTTTTCCGGACTGACAGTCACCCGGTTTTGCAACAATCTGGACCGCACCGGCGACTTTGAGCCGGTATGCTCTCTGTTGGATGCATATAATCTGTTGCTTTCCGGCGCTATGGACGATATGCAGAGCGTAGCAAACGCCTTTTTGGCCCTATATGGCATGATGGGCACCACTCAGCGGGATATCGAGCAGGCCAACCGCAGCCGGGTGCTTTGCCTCAGTGAAAACGGTAAGGCTGAGTTCGTGGTGAAGAATTTGAGCCCGGAGGCCATCCAGCTGTTAAAGGACACCATCAAGCGGGACTTGCTTTCCATTACGATGACCCCCGATTTGCAAGACGAAGCTTTTGCGGGCAATATTTCGGGGGTGGCGCTAGAGTACAAGCTGTGGGGTATCGAACAGGCCCGTTCAGCCAAGGAACAAGGCTTTTCCGGAGGGCTGTATCACATTGTGGGACTGTTCTTCCAGGCATTGTCTCTGTTAGGCAGCGAAGTCGGCGGCTGGTGCGCCGCCCGGTTTTATAAAAATCTGCCCCAGGATATCACCCGGATTTGTGAAAATCTTCAGCGGCTGGGGGATACGGTTTCTCGCCGCACCAAGTTAGAGCTGCTGCCCTTTGTGACGGATCCCCAAGACGAGGAGCGGCGCATATTGGACGAACAACAGAAAGGAGTTTAGTTTATGGAAGAAAATAAGGCTGGGTTGAACCTTACCGCTATGGAGGGGCCACAAGATCGGCGGCCGGAGGGGGCGGTTCAGGACCCCGCCGCTATGGAGCGGGAATTAAACGCGCTGCGGGAACAAGCGCGTCAGCGAGAGCTGGCGGATGAAGCAAAGGTATTGCTAGAAGAACGGGGCATCGAGCCCCAGTTCGTTCCCTTTGTCCTGGGGGAAAACAGCGCCGCCACTCGCCGGAAGGTGGAACAGTTTGAAGGCCAGTTTAATCAGGCGTTGAGCCGTCATCTGGCTAGTCATTTGCCTTCTGGGGAGCCACGGGACTTTTCTATCCGCAGGCCGGGGCTGCGTCGGCCCGGCATCCGCCGGATATAAGAATTGGAATACTTTTGAAAACAGCGTGTTCCTAAGAAAAGCCTCTGTAGAAATAATATCTACAGAGGCTTTTTGTCTAAAATGTTTTGGTAAATACAATACAAACAGCAATATTAAAAAATATCATACGATAAGTGTTGGATATATGCTCATTTTTTCCGAAAGCGAGGACTGTTATTCAAATAAACCAGACCTGCCCCCGTCAGCGCCGCCACCAAACCAAGGCTGCCCCAAATTAACGATTTGTTGCCCAGTACGGCTCCAGCCAACACCGCTTCCATGCAGAAGAGGATCGCCAGCAACAGAACTCCAACGCCCCGGCAGAGAGCTGGTTCGTTCCATTTCGCTTTTTCTTCAGGAGAAGCGGCGTTGTATCCGGCGATCAGACTGCCGCCTTTTCCCCGAAGCAGAGGGATGCTCAGCGCAAAACCGGGCAGAGAGAATATGCTGAGGATCCAAAACATAGTCCACTTTCCCATATGGCGTTCCTCCTTTGGTTATGGTTGCGTAGCGTCTGGAATTGTCACTGCCCCTAACACTTGACCGATGGGCCGGCGGATACAGAGACTAGCCCGAAAATCGGCGGGTGTTTCCTCCCGGTTGATCAACACCATAGGTCCACCGTGGAAATATTGCAGCAGGCCGGCCGCTGGATAGACCGCCAGAGAAGTGCCGCCTACAATTAATAGATCGGCCTGGGACAGAGCGGATACCGACTGCTCCAAGGTATCGCTGTTTAGCGATTCCTCATAAAGCACCACGTCAGGTTTGATGATACCGCCGCAATCACATCGGGGGACATCCCGGCTATTTTTGATGTGCTCCGCCCCAAAAAAGGTTCCGCAGCGGGCGCAGTAGTTCCGATGTACGGAACCGTGTAGCTCCAAGACCTTTTTACTCCCTGCCGCCTGGTGTAGTCCGTCGATATTTTGGGTGATAACAGCGGCCAACCGGCCGGCCTTTTCCAGTTGGGCCAGCGTTTGGTGGGCCGGGTTAGGCTTGGCGTTCAAGGGAAGCATTTTTGCCCGGTAAAAGGTGAAAAAGGCTTGGGGATTCCGCTGAAAAAAGGTATGGCTTAAGATCGTCTCAGGCGGGTATTTCCAGGTTTGTTGATACAATCCGTCCTGACTGCGGAAATCGGGCACCCCGGATTCGGTGCTTACACCGGCTCCGCCAAAAAATACCGCCCTGCGGGCTTGATCGATCCAGCTTTGCAGCTGGGCTTGCTCTTCTGCCTGGGTAAGCTGCAAGAAAATCCCCTCCCAAAAGCTAGAGCTTATTTTTTAAGTTTTCCTTATCATATCATAAAAAAATAACTGACGCAAGAGCGCATTGCATCCTGAAGCAAGCAATGTTATAATGAAGGTGAAAAAACGTTGGCCTGTTATCAGGATGGGTCTGGTTGACCTGCCGGAAGGTTCGCTTTCTACTTTGGACCCATAAACTGGCCAGTTAAAGGAACTATATTTGTTCGGTTGGCAAAACACAAGAGCCAGGCCCTTTTGCCACAAACGCGGAGGATATCTATTGGAAAGGATGAGATCTATGCAATACCGGATCGCAACAAGTGCAGACTGTCAAGCGCTTACAAGATTGAGAATGGATATGCGGAGAGAGCGGGACGCCGGTTTTTGCGAGGAAACGCTTTCTCACAATACTCTTGCTTTTTTTGAAAGAGCGATAAAAGCGGGAAGTCACATCGCTTTTATCGGGGAGCAGGAAGGGGTCATCGTGGCGACGGCAGGGCTATCTTTGTTTGAAATGCCGCCAATAGCGAAATTGCCCAACGGGAAAGTTGCAAAGCTGATGAATATGTATGTGGTTCCTCAGCATCGGAACAAAGGAATTGCGAAACAGATGCTAGATGTTGTCCTCTCCTATGCCGCTGCGCAAGGGTATCATAAAGTTATGCTGAACGCATCTCCCATGGGAAAAGGACTGTATGAAAATTCTGGGTTTACATTGATAAAAAACGAATACGAGCGCTTTATTTAGGCGGTATCAAACAGGCGGAGATTCATAAGGAATCCCCGCCTGTTTGATTTGACAAGAGCGGTTAACCGTTTGGTGTCAGAGGGCGTAAAAAGAAACGGAGTTATTTTTTTGCCGGCCTTGCCAACAGTTCTCGTATCCCTACCAGTAAGGTAAACAAACCAAAAATCTGCCGCAGACTTCCGCCATCCATCCCGGTAGAAAGCCAAGCCGCTCCTGCGG
>CATJIY010000143.1 GCA_949740695.1 uncultured Eubacteriales bacterium | reverse complement strand
CGCCTGTTGTATATGGGGTTAATTCCCCGCACGCGGGTCACCGTTCAGAAAGTGGCGCCCATGGGAGATCCCATCCAGATCCGGCTGCGGGATTATGAGCTGACCATCCGGAAGGAGGATGCGGAAAATATCCAACTGAAAGCGGAGGAGGAGAGAACATGATCTTTGCCCTTGCTGGGAATCAAAACTGCGGGAAAACCACTCTTTTTAATCAGCTTACTGGGATGAATCAACATGTGGGAAACTTCCCAGGAGTGACAGTCGATCAGAAAAGCGGCCTGGTCCGAGGACAAAAGGACTGCACAGTGGTGGACTTGCCGGGGATTTATTCCATTCGGCCCTATAGCCAGGAGGAGATCGTCACCCGAAAGTTTTTGCTGGAGGACAAGCCGGATGGCATTATCAATATCGTAGACGCCACCAATATCCAGCGCAACCTCTATCTGACCCTACAGTTGATGGAGTGTCGAGTGCCTATGGTGTTGGCGCTGAATATGATGGATGAGGTGCGGGCCAACGGCGGCGCCATTGACGTGGGCAAAATGGAACGGTTGCTAGGTATTCCGGTGGTGCCCATATCGGCGGCTAAAAATGAGGGCATTGCGGAGCTGATTGAACGGGCGGTGGCCGCGGTGAAAGAGGGCCGCCGGCCAGCGGTTACCGATTTTTGCGGGCCAGGGCCGGTACACCGGTGTATCCATTCGGTTTCCGTACAGATTGAGGACCATGCCGAGGCGGCGGGACTACCGGTGCGGTTTGCCGCCACCAAACTGATTGAAGACGATGAGGAAATCCGCGCCCGGCTTCAACTGGATCAGAACGAGTTGGAGCTGGTGGAGCATGCCATTCTTCAGATGGAGGAAGAGCACGCCATGGACCGCAACGCAGCCCTGGCAGATATGCGGTATGACTTCATTGAAAAGGTGTGCGGTCAGACGGTGACCCGCTGCCGGGAAAGCCGGGAGCATCAGCGGAGTATGCGCATCGACCGGGTGCTTACTGGGAAACATACGGCTATTCCGATCTTTTTGTTGATTATGCTGGCTATCTTTTACCTGACCTTTAACGTGCTGGGGCAAGGGCTGTCTGACCTGCTGGCAGCAGGCATTGACCGGTTGCAAAACCTGGTAGATGGCGCTCTGGTCAGTTACGGGATGAATCCGGTGATCCATAGTCTGGTGATTGACGGCGTTTTTGCCGGAGTGGGCGGCGTGTTGTCCTTCCTCCCTATCATCGTGGTGCTGTTTTTCTTCCTGTCTATTTTGGAGGATACTGGTTATATGGCTCGGGTAGCCTTTGTGATGGATAAGCTACTGCGAAAGATTGGGCTTTCCGGCCGGTCTATCGTGCCCATGCTTATTGGCTTTGGGTGCAGCGTTCCCGCCATCATGGCGACTCGCACTTTGTCTTCCGATCGGGACCGGAAGATGACCATTTTATTGACGCCCTTTATGAGTTGCAGCGCAAAGATACCGATTTACGCGGTGTTTTCCGCCGCTTTTTTCCCCCAATATTCCGCCTTGGTAATGATTGGGTTATATGTTGGTGGAATCCTGGTGGGAATCCTGTGCGCTTTGCTCTTTGGGAAAACCTTATTTCGAGGCCATCCGGTGCCTTTTGTAATGGAATTGCCCAACTACCGGTTCCCTTCGATCAAGAGTGTTTGGCAGCTGTGCTGGGATAAGGCCAAGGATTTTCTCCAGCGGGCTTTTACGGTGATTTTTTTCGCCACTTGTATCATCTGGTTTTTGCAGACCTTTGATGGACGGCTGAACGTAGTAGAGGATAGTGCCCACAGCCTGTTGGCGGGGGTGGGGCGATTGATTGCTCCGGCTTTCGCGCCTATGGGTTTTGGGGACTGGCGGGCGGCTACCGCTCTGATTTCTGGTTTTATCGCCAAGGAGTCGGTAGTCTCTACGCTGGGGGTGCTGCTGGGAGACGAAGGGGCCATCGTTACCTTGTTTACGCCGCTATCCGCTGCAAGCTTTTTGGTCTTTACCCTGCTGTATACTCCCTGCGTGGCGGCTATCGCAGCAGTAAAACGAGAGCTGGGGAGCCGGCTGGCGGCGGCCTCGGTGGCTCTAACCCAGTGTTGCATCGCCTGGCTGATTTCTCTTGCGGTCTATCAGTTTTTGGGAATGATGGTATAAGGTTATGTGGGAATGTATCGTGATTTTTGGCCTGCTTTTTTGGGCAGCGGCCGCTTTTCGCACAATGAAAAAGCAAAAAAAGAAGGGAAAGTCTTTTACCTGTGGGGGAAACTGCGCCAGCTGTATGGCAAAGTGTGGCAGAGATTCCCCTGAATCTTAAAAATCCACCAGCCAGCTGCAACCAGCTGGCTGGTGGTATATTCGCAAGGGCTATTCTTCGGGTTTCATCGAGGGCTGTTTTTCGTAAATTGGCCGGGCGGCCGCTTCCGCAATGCGTAGCAATTTCAAGTCGGCCTTTGCCATTTCAAAAGTTTCCCCTTGCCGCATATATAGCCGCACCGCTTTTGCCAGCAGAGGAAAAAGCGGCTCCTTTTCCCCATCAAAATCTACAATCAACAGCTTGTGATCGGTGTGCTCGTCCGGCGCCCGGGCGGCCATCAGCCAAACCCGGTAAACCTCCGGATGGTTCCGCATCAGCTCCTGCACCGCCATGGGCAGGCCAATAGGATAGTCCAACGTGGCCGTTAACTGCAGGCCAGTGCGGGGAACGGCAGCCCGCAACGTGCTTTCCATATCGGCCAAGTGGCTCCGGCGGAGGGAAAGCGCTTTCCCAAAGGGATTAATGACGATGCCGTCCACCTTTGAACTGTTGGCAACCATTTGCCGGAGAGCTTCAAAAGGCAGTTCGATCACTTCCTGCCGGTCAAAGGTCCATTTTTCCAGCTCCTCCCGGCAGGTAAAAGCAGCTAACAAGGTTTCCTTTTTACTGTTATTCAAAGCGGATACCTGTCCATCTCCTCGGGAAAAGACCAAAAAATAAGCGGTTTTCAGCAGGGCAAACTGTTTGGCTTTGTTTTGAAGAGAGCTGTCTTGCCGGAAGCTTTCGACCATAATCGCCGGATCAAATTCCGAATGAAAGGCGTTCAGATCATATTGGTTCATAAGTCGTTCCTTTCTAATGCTTCCTTTGGTTTCACGCTGACGTAAGGATCGCCCGTAATGGTAAAACGCCAAGGCTTGCCCCCACAGAGTTTGGCGTATTCGACTCCAATGCGGGGGCTGGCGGTGATAAGAGGTTCGGCCGCCCGTTCCTCGATCCACAGGGTATCTTCGGTAAGGTTTAGGCCATACTGAGCCCGGGTGATTGCTAGGGCGGCGCAAAGTTTGCCCGGCCCGGCGCACAGCTGCCGGTCATTTTTCGCTTTCGGGCGGCGCAAGGCCATTAGAGGCAGATTTTCGTCGGGCCGCAAAGCTCGGATCAACACTGCCTCAGGCACCCCTGGCCGGTTGGCAACCACGTTCATACAGCTGTGCATGCCGTAGATCAGATAAATATAGGCAAAGCCTCCCGGGCCGTATTGGATGTTCACTCGGCCCTCAGGCCGGCCTTTATAGCTGTGGGCAGCGTCGTCCTCCAGACCGAGATAGGCTTCGGTCTCCACAATCACCCCACCGCAAGCCCCCTCGGGAGTTTTATGGACTAAACGGCAGCCCAGCAACCGCTTTGCCAAGGTTAAACCATCGGTCTGATAGACTG
This sequence comes from uncultured Eubacteriales bacterium, assembly GCA_949740695.1. Taxonomy (GTDB): domain Bacteria; phylum Bacillota; class Clostridia; order Oscillospirales; family Butyricicoccaceae; genus UBA4644. Next base: position 582 of record CATJIY010000143.1, on the reverse strand, counting down.
CCATAGCCAGTTTTTCACGCATTTTGCCCCTCCAGTTGTTCTAAAGCTTGCCGGTAAAGGGCGTTTTTCGAAGTGCCGGCCTCTTTGGAGATCTGTTTCACCGCCGCCATCAAGGGCGTTCCTTGGGCCACAAGCGCCAGCACCCGGCGGGTTAAATCATTCTGGTCGGGGGGGAGTTCTTTAGGATCACAGCCGGCAATCACTAGAACAAACTCTCCCTTGGGCGGCGTCTGCCGGTAATGCTCCAGCGCCTGGGATAAAGTAGTGCGAAAGCACTCTTCGTGGAGTTTGGTGATTTCACGGCAAAGAGCGGCCTCTCGATCGCCTAAAACAGCCAACAGATCGGCTAGCGTGCGGATCAGCTTGTGGGGGGCTTCGTAAAACACCATGGTCCGAGGCTCGGTGCGGACGCTTTCCAGGTGGTCCATTCGGCTCTTGTGATTCATAGAAAGAAATCCCTCAAAGGTAAAGCGGCCGCAGGCCATTCCCGAGATAGACAAGGCGGCGACGGCGGCGCAGCAACCAGGAATGGCGGCTACTTCAATTCCTGTTTCCGCGCAAAGCGCCACCAGGTCGGCGCCT
>CATJIY010000142.1 GCA_949740695.1 uncultured Eubacteriales bacterium | reverse complement strand
AGTCACCACGGTAAAGCATCCCAAAGGAATGGATACATCCACCTGACGAAGATTATTTTCCCCAGCGCCTTTTATCCGCAAAAAGTTTCCGCTGCCCGGCCGCCGCTCCTTGGGCAGCGGAATACGCCGCCGCCCGGACAAATACTGCCCGGTAAGCGACGCCTCGCACGCCATCAGCTGTTGGGCGGTGCCAGCGGCAACAATTTGTCCTCCATTAACGCCCGCGCCGGGACCTACGTCAATGATATCGTCGGCAGCCAGCATGGTATCCTCGTCATGCTCTACCACAATCAAAGTATTCCCCAGGTCCCGCAGCCGCTTCAAAGTGGCCAACAGCTTATCGTTATCCCGCTGATGCAAGCCGATAGACGGCTCATCCAGCACATACAATACTCCCATCAGAGAGGATCCAATCTGGGTAGCCAGCCGAATCCGCTGACTCTCTCCGCCAGAGAGACTGCTGCTGCTACGAGAAAGCGTCAAATACTCCAACCCAACGTTCTGCAAAAAATTCAATCGGGATCGAATCTCTTTTAATATCAAATCGGCAATCTGCCGCTCTTTTTCAGTGAGGGTCAGTCCGTTGACAAAACCCAGCGCGTCTGTAATGGAAAAATCGGCAAATTGGGCGATGCTTTTTCCGCCCACCGTTACCGCCAACATCTCTTTTTTCAGTCGCCGGCCCTTGCAGGCGGCGCAAGGAACCGCGCTCATACACTCCTCAATCTCATCCTTCATCGCCTGGCTATAACCCTCCAGATACCGGCGCTGCAAATTGGGGATAATTCCCTCGAACGGGCGAGGCTTTTTGGGGTTGTTTTCCCAAGAAAACTGCACGTCCAGCTTATCATCCCCAGTACCGTAAAGGATTTTTTTGCGAGCGTCATCGGGAAGCTCTTCCCAGGGAATATCCAAGGAAAAACCATATTTCTCCGACATAGCCCTCAGATAAGTGCGAGAAATGCTATTTTCATCCAAAGTCATAAAACCGCTGGCTTTAAGCGCGCCCTGATTAAGCGAAAGCTTTGGATTGGGTACAATGCGGTCAGGGTCAATTTCCATTTTCACTCCCAAGCCGTCGCACTCTGGGCAAGCGCCATAAGGATTATTGAAGGAAAACATTCGCGGAGCCAGCTCCTCAATAGAAATACCGCAATCCGGGCAGGCATAATTTTGGGAAAAAGTCAGTTCCTCCCCTTCTCCCATCTGGTCAATTACCACCAATCCACCGGAAAGGTGGGTGGCAGTTTCCACCGAATCGGTAAGCCGGCGGGCAATCTCCGGTTTGACAATCAACCGGTCTACCACGACCTCAATGTGATGCTTTTTATTTTTATCCAGTTGAATGGTCTCACTGAGATCATACAAACTGCCGTCTACCCGCACCCGGGAGTAGCCGCCTTTTCGAGCATCCTCAAAAACCTTCTGATACTCGCCCTTTCTCCCCCGAATCACTGGGGCCAACACCTGCATCCGTGTGCCCTGAGGCAAAGCCATCAGCTGATCAATAATCTGATCCACGCTCTGCTGGCAAATTTCCTTGCCGCACTTGGGGCAGTGGGGAATACCAATCCGGGCCCACAGCAAACGGAGATAGTCATAAATTTCGGTCACTGTTCCCACCGTAGACCGGGGATTTTTGCTGGTGGTCTTTTGGTCAATGGAGATTGCCGGAGAAAGTCCGTCAATGGAGTCCACATCCGGCTTTTCCATTTGTCCCAGAAACATCCGGGCGTAACTGGAAAGAGATTCCACATAGCGGCGCTGGCCCTCGGCATAAATAGTGTCAAAGGCCAAGCTACTTTTCCCGCTGCCAGAGATACCGGTGATCACCGTCATGGTATTCCGAGGAATCTCCACGTCAATATTTTTCAGATTGTGAACGCGAGCGCCCTTAATCACAATAGAATCCTGCATGGCTATCCTTTCTTCCCCTTTCTCTGTTCCTCGATCTGGTTCCGTAAATCCCGGATCTGATCCCGCAAAACGGCGGCATATTCAAACTCCAACATTTTAGACGCTTCCTTCATCTGGCGTTCCAGCCGGTGAATCTCATCCTCCATATTGGCCAGAGTGAGCTTTTTTCGGCTGGCGGCAGGCAACCGGGCGGCGCTATCATGAGAAATCTCGATAATATCCCGCACGCTTTTGTATACCGTCTTGGGTATGACGCCATGCTCCTGATTAAACGCCTGCTGAACCTTCCGGCGGCGTTCGGTCTCATCCATAGCCGCCCGCATGGAAGGGGTCACCGTATCCCCATACAAAAGAACCTTTCCCTCAGCGTTTCGAGCCGCCCGACCAATGGTCTGAATCAGCGAGGTCTCCGACCGGAGAAACCCTTCCTTATCGGCGTCCAGCACCGCTACCAGAGAAACCTCAGGCAAGTCCAGTCCCTCCCGCAGCAGATTAATGCCAATAAGCACCTGAAATTCCCCCAACCGTAGGTCTCGCAGCAGGGTCATCCGCTGGATGGTGTCGATATCATGGTGCATATACCGCACTTTAATTTCCCGTTTGGAGAGATAATCGGTAAGATCTTCCGCCATCCGTTTGGTCAAGGTGGTTACCAGCACCCTCTGATTTTTCGGTTCCCGTTCTTTTATTTCAGCGATCAGATCGTCAATCTGTCCTTCCGTGGGCCGCACCTCCACCACCGGATCCAGCAGACCGGTGGGCCGAATAATCTGTTCTACAATCTGACTGGAGCGGCTCCGCTCATATTCCGCCGGAGTAGCGCTGACATAAATCACTTGATGAATCCGGCTCTGAAACTCCTCAAAGGTCAGCGGCCGGTTATCAAAAGCCGAAGGCAGGCGAAAGCCGTACTTCACCAGCATTTCTTTTCTGGCTCGGTCCCCATGGTACATGGCCCGCACCTGGGGCAGCATCACATGAGACTCGTCAATAAACATTAAGAAATCCTTTGGGAAATAATCCAGCAGGGTATAAGGCGGACTGCCCGGCGGCCGACGGGACATTACCCGAGAGTAATTTTCCACCCCCGAGCAGAACCCAATCTCTCGCAGCATTTCCATATCATATTCGGTACGCTGCCGGATGCGCTGGGCCTCAATCAGCTTACCGTTTTCCTCAAAAAATTTTACCTGCTGCTCCATTTCGGCCTCAATTTCCTGCAAAGCCTCTTCCATTTTGTCTTTTGGTGTGACATAATGGGAAGCGGGATAAATGGCCACATGATCTACCAACCGCATAGGCGCGCCGGTCACCGGATGAATCTCCGAAATACGATCGATCTCATCCCCAAAAAACTCCACCCGAATGGCGTATTCGTCAGTATAGGCCAGATGAATCTCCAAAGTATCTCCCCGCACTCGAAAGCGATTTCGATCAAAGCTCAAGTCGTTGCGCTCATATTGCAGCTCCACCAACTTGGCGCATAAAGCGTCCCGATCTCGAGTCTGCCCCACCCGCAGGGAAATCACCATCTTGGCATAGTCGATGGGATTGCCCAAAGAATAGATGCAGGAAACGCTGGCTACGATAATCACATCGCGCCGCTCAAACAAGCTGGAGGTGGCGCTGTGGCGCAACCGGTCCAGCTCGGCGTTGGTGTCGGAAACCTTTTCAATATAGCTGTCAGTGGAAGGAATATATGCCTCTGGCTGATAATAATCATAGTACGAGACAAAAAACTCCACCGCATTTTCCGGAAAAAACTCTCGAAATTCTGAACAAAGTTGAGCCGCCAGCGTCTTGTTGTGGGTGAGCACCAGCGCCGGCCGCTGAAGCTGCTGGATGATATTCGCCATGACGAAAGTCTTGCCTGCGCCAGTAACTCCCAGCATGGTCTGCTCCGGGAAGCCCAGCGACGTTCCTTCCACCAGCTGACGGATGGCTTCCGGCTGGCCTCCGGCTGGCTGATATTCGCTTTTCAATCTAAATTCCGGCATATAACACCTCAAAACCGCAAAACTCTGGCTTGCCGGCCCATCCAGCACCCAGAGAAAAATCACGCGCATCCCTGCGGCGCTTAACACAGCGGCCGCCATTCGCGGGACAACCCTTCAAACGCGCCAAAGGGCAGTCTACACCTGCCCTTTGGCGGATCGTCTTTCTTTATTATAGCAGAACGATTGTTCTGTTGCAAGCAAAATTCACAGTTCTTTTTTCTCAAACCTCTGGAAAACTATAACTGCCCGCTATCCCGCAAAGACACAAAGTCCTGATCGGCCACAATAATATGATCCATAAGCGTGATTCCCATAGGCGCAAGCGCATCTCGAATATTCCAGCTGGTTGTTAAATCCTCTCTTGAGGGAATGGCCAGTCCACCGGGATGATTATGGGCCAGAATCACTCCCGCCGCATTATGCTGCAAAGCCAAATTAGCGATCTTGCGAACATTCACCTCTGCCGAATTCACACTGCCTTCATGAATAAGCTGGTCGCCAATCACCCGGCTTTTGGCATCCAAACAAACCAAAAAGACTGCCTCTTCCCTGCGGCCGATGAACTTACTTTTCAAATAATTTCCCGCTTTAATGACTGAATCCAAGCACTTTTCCTCCTGCTGGGAAGTACAGTATACCCGAGTCAATTGGGGAATCATTTTGAGCAAAGCCGCCGTATTCTCCCCCACACCCTCTACCTCAAGCAGCTGCTTATAAGGCGCGTCAAAAACGCCGTTCAGTCCGCCAAAAGTATCAACCAACCGGTGAGCCAACGCATTGGTATCCCGCCGGGGAATGGAAAAGAACAACACCAGCTCTAAAATATTATGTGATTCAAAGCCATCCAAACCTTCCTCTAAAAACCGCCGAATCAACCGTCGCCGGTGGCCGTCATGGGCGCTCATAATAAAATTCCCCTTTCTTTTTATATGGAGGTCGTTTATGAAAAAGTTATTCTTATGCTGTGTATTTCTTTGGACGCTATTGGCTGTGCCTGCCTATGGGAAGGATCTGGATTTGCGGGGCGTCTGGGTCAGTTCGGTATACAATCTGGACTACCCTTCCCAGCCCGGACTTTCTGCGGCTCAACTGCGGCAGGAGGCCGATCAGATCGTCTCAAACGCCAAGTCCTGGGGGCTGAACGCCATTTTTTTTCAAGTGCGTCCATGCGCCGACGCCCTTTACCGTTCGGACATAGATCCTTGGAGCGCTTTTTTATCGGGAAGTCAAGGAATCCCACCCGATGGCGGCTTTGATCCATTAGAATACTTCATCCAAGT
>CATJIY010000141.1 GCA_949740695.1 uncultured Eubacteriales bacterium | reverse complement strand
GGCGGACGGATTATTTTGCGGCATATTCTTCCCAACGCCATGGGACCGATTATTGTACAGGCAACGTTGAATATCGCCCGCACGATATTGGGAATCTCGTCGCTGAGCTTTGTGGGGCTGGGGATCTCTCCGCCTACGCCTGAGTGGGGCTCCATGCTGTCTGAGGGAAAGGGGCAGATGCGGTATCATCCTCATCTGATTCTTATTCCCGGTGCAGCTATCGCATTGACGGTCATGTCGCTGAATTTAATTGGCGACGGTCTGCGGGACGCGCTGGATCCCCGGCTGAAGAACTGAGGAGGCGTTTATGGAACGACCTGTTTTGAAGATAGAAAATCTATATACCGTTTATCGGACGGATGAGAGCCTGGTTCAAGCGGTAAATGGCGCCAGTCTGGAGTTATATGCTGGAGAAACTCTGGGCCTTGTAGGAGAAACCGGCGCCGGCAAGACTACGCTGGCGCTCAGCATTATGGGCCTTTTGCCTGAACGAATCGGGGAGGTAGTTGCGGGGGCTATAGAGCTGGACGGAGTAGAAATCCTATCCGCCACCGAAGCCGATATGCAGCTGTTGCGGGGAAGTACGGTATCCATGATTTTTCAGGACCCCATGACCGCTCTCAACCCGACGATTCCAGTGGGGGAACAGATTGGAGAGGTTTTGCGGCTTCATCAGGAACATTTGACCCGGGAAGGACTTTCCCAGGAGGTGGACCGTATTTTGGAGTTAGTGGGTATTCCGGCAGGCCGGAAAGGAGACTATCCCCACCAGTTTTCCGGCGGCATGAAGCAACGCATTGTCATTGCTATCGCCTTGGCGTGTCAGCCGAAACTATTGCTGGCGGATGAACCCACCACGGCCTTGGATGTAACCATTCAGGCCCAGGTGCTGGATATGATGCAGGATCTGAAGGAAAAGTTGAATACCTCCATGCTGTTGATTACCCATGATTTGGGTATTGTGGCCCAGACTTGTGACCGGGTAGCCATTATGTATGCGGGGGAAATCATTGAGTTGGGTACAGCGGAAGATATCTTTAACAACACTCGCCGCCATCCTTATACGGACGGCCTGTTCGGTTCGATTCCCGATTTGACCAAGCCGGCTCGGCGGCTTTCTCCCATTGACGGGTTGATGCCTGATCCCACCGATTTGCCTCAGGGGTGCAAGTTCCACGACCGGTGCCCTTACTGCGAGGAAATCTGTAAAACACAGGCTCCGCCCGCAGTACGGGAGGGAACGCATTTGGTGTGTTGTCACCGAATGGCCGGAGAGGAGGAAGCGCTATGAGCGTACCGCTGATTGAAACCCGTAATTTGAAGAAATATTTTCGCACCCCCAAAGGAATGCTCCACGCAGTAGATGGCGTCAGCCTCGCTATCCCCCAAGGGAAAACCTTGGGCGTAGTTGGGGAAAGCGGCTGTGGAAAGTCTACTTTGGGGAGGACCATCCTGCGGCTGATCGAGCCTACTCAGGGGCAGATTTTGTATCAAGGAGAGGACATTACCGGATTTACCGGCCGCCAGATGGCCGGTATCCGGCGAGAGATGCAGATCATCTTTCAGGATCCCTTTTCCTCCCTCAACCCTCGGATGACCATTCGGGAAATCATTGCCGAACCCATCCGGGTTTGCCAGCTGTATGAAAAGAAAAAAGAGATAGAACAAAAGGTATCCCGGCTGATGGAAACCGTAGGTTTGGCCAACCGGTTCGAAAACGCCTATCCCCATGAGTTAGACGGCGGACGCCGCCAGCGGGTGGTTATCCCCCGGGCTTTGGCCGTGGAGCCTCGATTTATCGTCTGCGACGAGCCTGTGTCCGCCTTGGACGTATCCATTCAGGCGCAGATACTCAATTTGTTGATGGATCTTCAAGAGGAAATGGGGTTGACATATTTGTTCATTACCCATGATCTTTCAGTGGTCAAGCATATCTCCAGCGAGATTGCTGTGATGTATTTGGGACAGTGTGTGGAAAAAGCTCCGGTGGAAGAGCTGTTTGCCAATCCCCTTCATCCTTATACCAAAGCGTTGTTATCCGCTATTCCGGTTCCCCAGCTGTTACCCCGAGATCAGCGGAGAAAAAATATTATCCGAGGAGAGATTACCAATCCCATTGAGCCGCCGCCGGGCTGCCGGTTTGCTTCCCGCTGTCCTTTGGCAAAAGAGGGCTGCGCGGGAGAGCTGACTCTGCGGGAAATGTCAGCGGGACATTTTGTTTCCTGCGCTTTTGCAGAAGGAGGAGTTTTATGAAACGCCGTTTGTTTGAACGTGTGGAAGAGCAGGCGCCCCAACTGTTGGAACTGGCCGATTATATTTGCGATCATCCGGAGGTCGGTCTTTCAGAATATAAAGCTTGTATGGCGATTACCAGTCGTTTGCAGAAAAACGGTTTTTCAGTAGAATTGGGCGTCGGAGGACTTCCCACCGCTTTTCGCGCCCAGTGGAAAATAGGGGAAGGCGGGCCGCGAATTGGCCTCTTGTGTGAATATGACGCGCTGGAAGGCATCGGTCATGGTTGCGGCCACCATTTGCAGGCGCCAGCGATTATGGGAGCGGCCATTGCGCTAAAAGATTGTCTCGAAGTGCAAACCCCCTGTACGTTGGTAGTATATGGAACGCCGGCAGAAGAAACGGCCGGCGGTAAGGTTATGATGTTGGAGGAAGGCTGTTTTCAGGATATCGATGTAGCGCTGATGATGCACGCCAGTTCCACTGGTACTGGCGTGGACCGGCATACAATGGCCCTCACTACCCTTTCGGTGGAGTATCAAGGCAAAAGCGCTCATGCAGCTATTCGTCCTGAAGAGGGGCGTTCAGCGCTGGACGCCTTGTTGCTGGCGTTTCACGGGATAGAATGTTTGCGGGAGCATGTGCCGGATGAGGTGCGGATTCATTACGCTATCACCGACGGAGGCATGCCGGCTAATGCGGTTCCCGCTCATGCGGCCGCCCAGATTATTGCCCGGTCCTACAGCCGCCCGCAACTGGAACAAGTGGTTGCCCGAATAGAAAAGATTTTGGAAGGGGCGGCGCTGATGACGGAAACCAGCTATACTGCCAAACGGGGAAGGGATTTGCACAACAGCATCCCGGTATCCGCCTTGCATACCTTACTAATGGATAACGCGGCCTTGGCTGGCGCGCCTAAGCTGGCGCCGCCCAGGGAAAAGGCGGGTTCTACTGATTTTGGGAATCTGTGTTATCTTATGCCGGGGGCTTGTATTCGGGTATCCAGCGACGGCGACCATCCTGCGCCTGGGCACAGTCGAGAGGCCGCTGCCCAAGGTAAAAGCCAGGAGAGCCATGACGCAGTACTTTATGGAGCCAAGATTTTAGCCGCCACCGCTTATGATCTGATTTCCCGTCCAGAGACGATGACGGTAGTTCAGCGGGATTTTTTGTATGCCAAAGGCGGAGCCGCTCTGGCGGAAGGTAATCAATGAAAGCGCCGTTGGACCGGCTGCTGGTTAATGGCGCCATTCATACTTTTGTTCGAGAGGATATCGTTGTGGAGGCATTGGGAATCCGGCAGGGGCGGGTGGTCTTTGCCGGGTCCCGGCAGGAGGCGGCCCAATATATTGCCAGAGAAGTGATCGATCTCCAAGGGCGGACGGTAATCCCCGGAATGACCGACAGCCACATGCACTTTTATGCCCATTGTCAGTCGCTTTCAGCAGTGGATTTAAGCGGATGTGCCTCGTTAGAAGAAATGCTGGCGGCGCTGAAATCACGAGCGGCCCAAACGCCAAAGGGGCAGTGGATTCGGGGGACGGGCTTTGACCAAACCAAATGGGCCCAAGGGCGGTTGCCCACCCGGTGGGATTTGGACCAAGCCAGCCGGGAACATCCCATCTTTATCAAACGGGCCTGCCTCCATTTAGGGGTGGCAAACAGTATGGCGCTGGAGCGGGCGGACGTTTGCGCAGAAAAGCTTCCCAATCAGGGCGGCGCGGTTGAATGGGGGGATGATGGCCAGCTCAACGGTATTTTGCGGGAGCAGATGACCCATTTTCTGGATCAGGCGATTCCGGATCCAATGGAGAATAAGGCCTTTCGAGAGAAAATTATGGGAGAGCAGTTGGCATATATGGCTTCTCTGGGCATTACTTCCATGCATACTTACGCCGCCGCCAGTTGGAGATATTTAGAAGATCCGGAATATTACGCTCGTTTGGAAGTTCAGGGTCAGCTGCCTTTACGGGTAACGGTTTGCCTGGATGATTTGGAAACATGGAAACAGTTTTCCACCTCTCTGCTTGGAGGGGGAGAGAAGATTCGGCTGGGCAGTTATAAGCTGTTCTGTGATGGGAGTTTGGGTTCCCGCAGCGCCGCGCTCTATGAGCCTTATGCGGATGACTTGGCTTCCAATGGCCTTTTGGTAGAGGATATGCCGTCTTTGCGGGACAAGATGATTTTAGCGCTTCAAAGCGGCGCCCCATGTGCTGTTCATGCCATTGGGGATCGGGGACTGGATACGGTCATTACCGCCATGGAACAAGCGCTGGCCGCTCTTCAGATGCAGAATTGGCGCCCAGATAGGTTGTGCGGACCACCTTTTCGGGTGATTCACGCCCAGTTGGCAACGTCCGAGTTGATTCAGCGAATGGCAAGTCTTCCTTTGGCTGTGGATATCCAGCCAGTATTTTTCCTTACAGATATGCATTGGGTCGGTCAGCGGTTAGGATCTGAGAGGCAGAAAAACAGCTATCTTTGGAATACTTACTGGCAGGCCGGTTTGCTGCTTGCCGCTGGGTCAGATGCGCCAGTAGAAAGATTTGAACCCATGGAGGGAATCTACAGTGCAGTGACCAGGCAGGACCGTTCCGGCTGGCCGGAGGGCGGCATGCAGCCGGAGGAACGGCTTTCGGTTTATCAAGCCCTTTGCCTGTACTGCAAACATCCTCCTTATGCCAATGGAACAGCGGAAGATCTGGGTACGTTGGAACCAGGCAAGCTGGCCGATCTGGCAGTGTTGGACCGGGATATTTTTACCATCCCACAAAAAGAAATCCTTCAGGTAAAGGTACTTCGAACTATGCTTTCTGGACAGGATACTTGGCGCGCACCAGGGGTGTAAAAGATGCCAGATATGCCGGCGTTGCCTGGATAGGTTAAAATATTTGGGCCCTTTTATGCTTTGCTTTGTATTGGTCTTTGTAACCCAGCGGATTTTCTTTTTTTTAAAAATGCCTAAAATTTTGGGGGAAAAGCATTGTGGCTCCGCGATTGTTAAAGTATGTTTTATCAACCATTAAGGAGTATACAAACGAAAAAATTTATGCTATCATAAACATGTATCAAAAAGTGAAAGGCCATGAGGGATAAAATGTCGGTCATGTGCCCGTAGAAATGGAGCATGGTTTATGAAAAAATTATTGGGTTGGATAATTTCCCTATTTTTACTGCTGATGATTTGTGCTTGTGGCGGGCAAGATCCGCAGATGGAAGTTTGTTATGTAGAACCAGCACAGCTTTCGGAAGCGGAACGTCAAATTATCAATCTGCTGGGGGAGTCCTCTGTTGGCAGTTTGTTTGATTTTGTAATCGACGGCACGTTAAGCAATGTTTCGATTCAAGTGTATGAACTGGAAAACGGGGCTTGGAAGCTTTGGCCGGATGGCTCGGATTCGGTCATTTCCGGTTCTTTTAAGGCCGCGAAAAAAGAAGAGAGCGGAAGAAACCGGATTTTGATTGATTTGGATGGTAAAGCCGGCCAGTTAAAAATTGCTTTGCAGGAGGGCGGCAGTTCTTCCAAATATGAAAGCCAGCTGGAGGTGGTTGAGGACCGCTCGGGGATGTCTGCTGCCACTGCGTACCTTTCTCAGCGGGTCCCTATTCAGCCCAATGTAGAAATACCCCTTTTGATTCAGGTGGTTACCAGCAAAAATGAGGTGCGTAGCCATGATCCGGCCACTGGTTTTTTGCAACCAGAAGATTTTGCCGGATATGAAGCGGTCTATGCCGTTACTCTTTTGTTTCAATCCTGAGTTTATAACGGCATATTGTTGTTGATAGGAGGAAAACCGTCCATTTTGGGCGGTTTTTCTGGTAATTTGCAGGCCAATGTGATATAATAACAAAAAATGCTTCATCCCGTTCGTTGGCTTACAATGAGATGGGAAATCAAAAAGGATGAGCGCACGATGTTTGTAGATATCGCGAAAATTAGAATTAAGGCCGGCAAGGGCGGCGATGGCCATATTGGTTTTCACCGGGAAAAGTATGTGGCGGCCGGCGGGCCGGACGGCGGCGACGGCGGCAAGGGCGGTAATATTGTCTTTGTGGTGAATGACCATATGGCGACTCTGCTGGATTTTCGTTATAAGCGGAAATATAAGGCGGAGGATGGACAGCCCGGCGGCACGAAGCGGTGCTTTGGCAAGGACGGCGCGGATACAGTGATTCAGGTTCCACGGGGTACCCTTATTAAAGACGGAGACACAGGGATGCTGCTCCATGATATGTCAGACGATCAGCCTTTTGTGGCGGCCCATGGCGGCAAAGGCGGTTGGGGCAACGCTCATTTTGCCACGCCCACCCGGCAGGCTCCTCGATTTGCCAAGCCGGGGCAGGAGGGAGAAGAACGTTTTTTGCTGTTGGAGCTTAAGCTGATTGCCGATGTAGGCTTGATTGGATTTCCCAACGTGGGCAAAAGCACCCTGCTTTCCATGATTTCAGCTGCCCGGCCCAAGATTGCCAATTATCATTTTACAACGCTGGCTCCCAATCTGGGGGTAGTGTTTGTATCCGAAGGATCCTCTTTTGTGTGCGCCGATATTCCAGGCATTATTGAGGGTGCGGCCGAAGGAGCCGGATTAGGTCATGATTTTTTGCGGCATATTGAGCGATGCCGTCTGTTGGTTCACCTAGTGGATGCCGCTGGAAGCGAAGGGCGGGACCCGGTGGAGGATTTGGGAACCATTCGTCGGGAGCTGGCCCAATATAGTGACGTTTTGTCTCAGCGGCCTCAGATCCTGGTGGCCAATAAATGCGATATTCTTGATCCGGAAAGCGACAATCTGACCCGGCTGCAAAAACGAGCAAAAGAGATGGGCATGCCCTTTTTTCAGATTTCTGCTGCCGCTAACCAAGGAGTACGAGAATTGGTGTTCGCTATTTGGGCCGAGCTGGAAAAGCTGCCGCCAGTAGCGGTATACACGCCGGAAATGGTCATGGAGGAAGCTGAGGTTTCTGCCTATCGGGATATTCAGATTCATCGGGGGGACGACGCGGTGTTTTATGTTGCCGGAGCCTGGGTGGAGAAGGTGGTCGGTTCGGTGAACTTTGACGATTACGAATCTCGAATGTACTTTGAACGTACGCTGCGGAAAGCTGGGGTCTTTGACATGTTGGAAGCCCAAGGTATTCAGGAAAAAGATACGGTGGATGTACTGGGTATTCAGTTTGAATATATTTATTGAGTTTCTTTTTGCGCCATATTTTGTTGTTGCCCAGGGAGGAAGAGGCCGTTGAAAATCTATTTACGGTTTTGTATGGCGCTGTTGATTGTGGCGCTGCTTGGCGGTTGTACCCAGACTTATTCTGAAAATGACCTGGCTCGCGCCCGGGAGGAAGCATACAGCAATGGCTATCAGGCCGGGTTGTCAGAGGCCGCCGGACAAATTCTAGAGACCGACCGTTATCAAGAGGGTTTTGATGCCGGGCGTTCGGAAGGATACGGGGAGGGCTACGCTCTGGGGTTGGAGGAGGGTGGACAGGCTTTCCTTTCCTCAGTAGGGGATAGTTACCAGCAGGGTTATGACGAAGGATATGCTTCTGGCTACGCTAACCAGAGACAGGAAAGTCAGGCTGCCCGGCAACAGTATGTGGCTGCCATTCAGTCAGTGAAGCCTAGCTCGCAGCAATCTCATGAATCAACAACTGTTAATTCGGAAAGCCAGACGGCAGGATTATCGGAAAATCAAGAGTCATCGGGTCAAACTGTCTATGTTACCAAAAGCGGCTCCAAATATCATCAAAGCAGTTGCTCTCATTTAAGTAAAAGCAAAATTGAAAAATCCCTGGCCGAAGCCAAAGTTGCCGGTTATACTCCTTGTGGTTCCTGTAAGCCGCCTCAGTAATGTATAACTTTATAAAAAACCACCACAGG
>CATJIY010000140.1 GCA_949740695.1 uncultured Eubacteriales bacterium | reverse complement strand
GTAGAGATTGTTGTCGTTGGTAGTCCACTGACCTAGCACCAGTACAAGAGCACCGAAAACACCCAGTCCCAGGGTCAGTACCATAACCTCAACTACATTCCAGTTCTTAAAGGCGTAAGTGAAGAACGCACCACAGACCATGACGGGGACATAGCCCCAGAAATAGCCCAGACTGACACCGATGACGCAGTCCTTGGGAGTTTTGCAGAAGCGGCTGAAATCGCTCATCATCACGATACCGACGGCAAAGGAGCTGACTACCACAGAGATACCTGCGGGGATACTCATGGCCCTTCCGGTGGGGCCAGCGGTCAGGATTTCGTTTGCAGGGATGATCCGGCAAGTTTTCACCACCGCAACGGCACACAGCACGAAAAGCAGGGGAACGCCGATCTCACTCAGTTTTTTAATGGCCTTAAAGCCAAACACAGCAGTCATAGCCATGGCTAAGCCGCCGATGATTGTGAAAATGACTGTGGGTAGGGCTACTCCGGAGAGGTCTTTAATCAAAGCCGCGATAGTCTCGCCGAACAGATCCGCCTGAAAGGCATACCATCCGAAGTTACATAGACAGAAAATGACACCGATAAGTTTGGCGCCCTTCAGGCCGAAGGCCCGTCGGCAGTTGATGGCAGTAGGCAGATGGGTGTGAGAGCCGATCAGGGCGACAATGGAGGCCAGCACGAACACAATCAAAGCGCCCACAATGCAGACCAGAAGCATATCCGGGAAGGAGAGCCCCTCAGCCAGGACGCCGCCCACAGCCAATCCACTCAGCCCAAATCCCTCTCCCAGCCATACCATTCCCTGCTCAAACCAGGTGCGCTGAGCAGAGGGTGGAACAGGCATCCGCTCGTAGTCGTTGAATTTTTCCTCCAGTGTCATTGCTTTTCCCGCTGTCTGCTGCATATCCTCACCCTCTATATTTATTTAGGAGATCTGATTCACTCTTCCAAAAACACGCAGTCCGTGTCGAACCCGAAAAATCGTGGGTTAAGAATCTCCAGGGCACGGGGAGTTTTCCACAGCTCATGGCAAGGGAAGCCCAGTACGCACAGCTCCATGCCTTCCTTGCTGTTGGGGTTGGTAATGGGCTTGCCGGTCTTGCGGTCCAGGACACAGATCAGGTCTGGACAGGTCAAACGGACCTGGCCGTCAATCCACAGCATCATGTTCTCATTCTTGTACCAGACACGGGAGCTGTGGCCTTCGTCACTGTCAATACCGTCCAGATAGATGTCGCCCAGTGTAAAGCCGTCCTTATCATACCAATTGGTGTCACCGGTGACCCGGCCGGTAAACAGCAGCTTGCCGCCGGCCGTATCCAGAATAGCCTGGATGGGGTCTTTTCCCCACTCCTCTGCCTCTCGCCGGGCCTGTCCCACCTTCTGGGCTCTGCTGATGGCGCCGGGAATCACGGCGTGCTTCAGGTCTTTGCCAAGGATGGGATGGTCGGTCATGCCCACGGCGCCATTCGTAGCCACGGCCATGAACCGGGTCAGGGCCTCGGCGCGGGCATCCTCCTTGACGGTGGGGATGATGGCCACGTCGCCGTAGATGGTGCCCACGGCCAGCGGGGTGATGGGCTGTCCGGTCACGTAATAAGTGGAGAACTGCAGCTCGGGAACGGCGCGTCCCGCAGCGTCGGCATCCACAATGTACTTGCCGGTCTGGGCGGCGATAGCCATGACTTCGCCGGTGTTGCCGGCGCCGTACTCGATGGAGACCACGCCATGGAACTTGGTATTCATGTATTTCTCCAGCGCACGTACGGACAGGGCGATGTCAGAGCCGTCGAACAGCTCCTCCTCCACCTCCTGCTCCTCGGGGACCATGCAGCCGCAGTAGTAGGGGCTTGCATAGAAGGCGTCGTCCTGGATTTCGCTAAAGTCCAACAGCTTGAACTCTTTACCCTCATTCCACTGCTTCTCCACTACGCTGGTGCCCTCGACCAGCGAGCCGCCGCCGCCAGTGCCCAGAATGGCACATCCCATCATAATGTCGTGCAGTTCTTGTAAATTTAATTTTTTCACAGTTTTCCGCTCCCCTTTACCTTAAAATTATACATTTATTATAAGGAAGTGAAACTGGTATGTCATTATGCTAAAGTTCAACGTTTTATTTTTTCTATTGTAAAAAACTACAACGGGAGATAAAATAGCATATAGATATTCCTGGAAGGGGCGAAGCTGCTGTGAGTATTTTAGTTCGGGATGTGCTGAAGTTGGACCTGCTGAAGGACGCCAGGCTCATTGCTGGAAAGAGGGGTCTGGATCGTGAGGTGCTCCGCGTCAACTTTACAGACTGCCCTCTATCGGCCAGTGACCCCGGGTATTCTCTGGTGCAGAAGGGTGATCTGTATATTTTAAGTCTGTATATTCAAAGCCAAATCGAAACTGAACTCTACAATCTGATCAATTTTTACATTCAGACCGGCAGTGCATGTTGTATCGTCATGGATACCTATATAAAAGACTTTCCTGACGATGTAAAACATATGGCGGATAAAAACAACTATCCTATCATATCTGTAAATGACGACATCCCATACGCCGGCCTGATCCAAAAGATTTCTAATCTGCTGATGACCGAGCAGTTGGATATGTTTACAGAGGTGAAGTTATACTCCCTGCTCCACGAGCAGCACTCAGTTCAGGAACAGCAGGATATCCTCAATTACCTTGTTCCGAACTGTCCTGCCAAATTTGCCTGCATTTATGTGAAATTTTTCAAAGTCCCACCCCGCACGCTTCGTTCTTTGAAAAATGAAATATTCGAGCAGATTCATATTCCCTTTCTAAACTACCAAAACGGCGGATTCCTGGTAGTAGATCTGGGTGTCTATAAAAAATTGGATGTGGTTCTGAAGACGCTGCCCAAAGTATTCTATCCCGAGATTCCGGACTACATTGTAGGGATTAGCAATTTTTCGAACAGCACTGAGCGTCTGGCCGCGGCTTTTCACGAGGCCGTGGACGCCTCTCTAATCGGAGAGATCACGGAGATCGGAAGGGCGTC
>CATJIY010000139.1 GCA_949740695.1 uncultured Eubacteriales bacterium | reverse complement strand
TGGGGCGGGCTTGCTTTTTGCAGATTCGGGAGGGGAATTGTTGGAATTTGCGTTGCAATTTTTTCGCCTCCATTGTATAATATAACATGAGAGATACATATTCGGGCGTTGCCCGCGATGCGCCTGGAGGAATGAATACGTCTGGGCGGTCCGCATGTCCAGCAGAAATCAAAAGTTGTGAAAAACAGTGAAGGAGGCCCTATAGGTTATGGGTAAAAGCATTAAGAGATCGGTCGGCATCCGCGTCGCTTGTGCGCTCATTGCAATTTTTCTGTTTAGCGGAATGACCACAGCTAACATTATTCGTATCGACAGCACGCAGGAGGATAACGTCTCGGCTTCTGATATGCTGGAGCAGGTACAGCTGGCAGAGACCGGACACTATAAGTGGTCGGCCAATTTAAGCAATGCGCTTTACGCTGGTAAGGAGTTTACCGGCAGCAGAGACCATACCAGTTGCGTACTGGGGAAGTGGCTCTCGGCGGATATGCCTCTGGAGGACGCGAAGATTAGAGACTTGCGTACGCAGATTGCGCCGCTGCATGAGGAGCTTCACGCTTCAGCAGATA
This sequence comes from uncultured Eubacteriales bacterium, assembly GCA_949740695.1. Lineage (GTDB taxonomy): Bacteria > Bacillota > Clostridia > Oscillospirales > Butyricicoccaceae > UBA4644. The sequence goes on along the minus strand of CATJIY010000139.1, from coordinate 8,121 downwards.
TTGTATTGGGCATGTATGAGAGCAGCCCCAGCCGGGCCCAGCAGTATTATCAGGATACCATTCAGAGCAACTTGACAACACTGGTAGGTTATCTGGAGGAAATTGTGGACCAGTGCGGTGTTTTGAATGAGGAATATACCCAGCAGATGAACAGCACCATTAGCTTTATGCATATCTCTACGGTGTCTTGTTTGGTGTTGGCTCTGGTGGCGCTTGTCAGTTTGGTGGTGTATGTTCTGCAATATGTGGTCAAGCCGTTGGTAGGAATCACGAAATGCGTGCATCCGCTTCAGGAGGGCCGCCTCTCTTTGGACTTGAACTATCATTCGAAAAACGAACTGGGTCAGCTGGCTCAAACGTTGGAAGACTCCATGGGCCGTATTCAGGAATATGTGAAGGATATCGACCGAGTGATGTCCGAATTGGCCAAGGGTAATTTTAACGTTTCTACTTCCGCGCGGTATATTGGGGATTTCCAGTCGATTGAAGAGGCGCTGGGGCGGTTTACCGGTTCGATTTCGGACGCTATGGGGCGTATTGTCCAGGCGGAGCAGCGGGTATCCGGTCACGCGGAGCAGCTTTCCAGCGGGGCGCAGGCTTTGGCTCAGGGGGCCACAGAGCAGGCCAGCGCCGTTCAGCAAATTTACGCCACGGTAGACAATCTTTCTAAGAGTGCGGCCGGCAATGTGGAAACCGCCGCTTCCGCCCAGCAAAGCGCTCGGCTTACCAGCGAACAGGTTTCTCTCAGCAGCCAGCAGATGGAGCAGATGGTGTCTGCCATGGAGGATATCGCTGATGCTTCTGAGCAGATCAGTAAAATTATCGCTACGATTGAAAATATCGCTTTCCAGACCAACATTTTGGCCCTGAATGCAGCGGTGGAGGCTGCGAGGGCAGGTACGGCCGGTAAGGGCTTCGCAGTCGTAGCCGACGAGGTGCGCAGTCTGGCTTCTAAGTAGGATGAAGCGGCCAAGGCTACCAAGGGGTTGATTGAAAACTCGGTCCAGGTGACGCAGCGGGGCAGCCAGATTGTCAGCGAAGTATCCGAGTCTTTGAAACGGGTACAGGAGTTGGTCGTGCAGTCGGATAAAGCCATTGACTCTATCACCGACGCCATTCACCAAGAGGCCGAGTCGCTGGCTCAAGTGTCTGAGGGAATCGGGCAGATCTCCTCGGTGGTGCAGACCAATTCCGCCAGTAGCGAAGAGTCTGCCGCCGTCAGCTCGGAGCTGTTTGATCAAGTGCATCTGCTGGAAGACGAGACCCGCAAGTTCCAGCTGAAGGATACAGAACAACTGACACGTGTGGCATACTGAGCGCAAAAGGCAAAAAGAGAAGGAGCCTATTGGGTCATATTTAAGATAAGGCAAAATGAAAGTAAGGCAAACCAGTTTGGTTTGCCTTACCGTTATGATGTAGACTTTTACGCAAAGCGCAAAGCAGAAGATGGACTCATTTTTCAAGCCGGCGAGATATTAAAAGTATTGTAATCGTCCGGTTAGGATTTCGCCGTCAAAGGAAATACAGCGGCTTGAATCAGGACGTGGGAGTGGGGATATTGTCGGATAAAGGTCCGAGTGATCCGGCGGCACACCAATTGCCCATTGATATAACTGGCCTGAGGCAGCAACAGAGCAAATTGAAAAGCGCTGCACCGGGTAAAGGCGTCTCCGCGCCGCAGACGAGCCAGCAAAATCTCTTGTAAATGATTCATGGCCCGACTTAGAATGAAGGGAGCCAGCGTTCGGCCGTCGGCCGCCGTCAAAGAAAGCAGCGCACAGTGAAGGGGAGCGCCGGTGCGCTGAGACATGCGGGAAATAATGCGGCAAATGGCTTGAAAAAAATCAAATTCACAGAAAAAAGCCCCCGAATCTTCGGTTTCTCGCAGTTGTTCCAGCAGAGTTACTGCGGTCACCGATTGAGGATCTTGATCCCGACGGGCTTCTCGGTAAAGAGCGCGCAACTCGGGGGAAGGTAGAACCCCTCGCTGAGAGAGCGTCTGCTGGTAGAGCGCTTCGTAAAGGCGAATGGACTGCTGACGGCGGCCCAGCCGTAAAAGCGCTTCCATTTGCCAGCGGCATAAGGTTTGGTCTTCGGTATCTCCAACGGCGGTGATCTGGAGAATTTCCTGCCATTGACGTGTTTCTGCCAGCGCCGGTAGAACTTGGACGGCAAGTTGCAAATATTGCTGGCGAAGGGTCTCTCGCCGGGAAGCTGCCCAGGGATGATTTCCAAGGCCTGGAAGAAAATCTCCTTGATAAAGGGCCAGGGCTTGTCGGGCTAAGGATAAGGGGAAAGGTTTTTCCGGAGCGTTCTTAATTTTCCGGCAAAGCTGTTGAAAGGTCTCTAGATCGGTAACCGCCGAAAGCTTCTCACTCCACTGATAGCTGCCGTTTTGGCTGATAATCAGCGCTTGTCCCGCGCCCTCCCACAGTTGGTCCAGCAAGGTCCTGGCTCGGTGAATCAGCGCTTTCAGCGGACTGAAAGAGGCAGGCGGAAGATCTTCTTTCCAAAGTTGTTGGGCCAACTGAAGGCAGGCCACCGGTCGAGGCCGCTCCAGCAAGAGGATGGCCAGTAGCAGGCTTAACTTGCGAGAGCGGTTGGTGATAGAAACAGTGCGGCCTCCCCAATCTAGAGAAAAATCTCCCAGCATCTGAACGCGTAGCAGTGTTTCGCTCATTGAAAACCACTCCTTTAAAAACAGACCAGTCTTTTTTTAAAATACCATAGTTTTTTGCAGTTTGCAACCGGACAGGGGGGCTGTTTCACTAATTTTTAAAGGCGCGCAGGGATACTTCCTGGCAGAAAACCTGTTACACTCTTTGTTTGAGGCGCGTTATAGCTGAAGAGAAAAGATTATGGACGGATTTGGCCGGGGGGAAAAGCTGGCGAACCGGACCGCTTATCGGGGATAAAAAATTTGTTCCATTCATGGGGATAGATTGAGACAATTACAAAATGAGCGGATATATAAAAATCTAAAAAATGAAGAAAAAAATCAAAAAAATACTTCCCTTTTTCGAGGGCCTGTGCTATACTGACGGTAAAGAAAATTTGTCTGGCTTTCCACCGCAGGTAAGCTGGGAGAACGGTAGAGGGAAACAATCATAGCATGAAAGAAACGAGGTGTCTTGTTATGAAGTATTGGAAACAGTTGGCTTTGTTAACGTTGGCTTTGACCATGTTGGCCGGTTGCGCACAGCAGAGCCAGGAACAGCCGGAGATTCGGGATGTTTATGTGGACCGTGCGGCCCTCCAAGAAGATGAAGCGGAAATCGTGATGGAGGTGGAGGATGAGGAAGTACCTTTGGCCACTGCTCCTGCGCTGAACGATTTGTTGATGCCCCAAGCTTCCGGTACTTTGGTGAAAGAAAATAGCCGGGCAAAGATCGATTATTCCAACACCAAGGATGGATATGTGATGGCGCTGTTCAGCGGTACGACCAGCACCCGGATCAAGGTGCAGATCGGTGGACCTACCACCACTTATACCTATGACTTGCCTGTAGGGGTGTGGACCACTTTCCCTTTGTCGGACGGCAATGGAACCTATCGGGTGACCGTTTTGGAAAATACCAATCAGAAGTATTACGCTCAGGTAGTGGATGTGAGCGTTGCGGTGACCTTGAGCGATGAGTTTGCTCCCTTCCTGCGGCCCAATCAGTATGTGGATTACAGCGCTGCGCCGAATACGGTGGCGAAAGCCAAAGAGCTGGCTGGAACCGAGACCGATCCGCTGAAGCAGGTGGAAAAGATTTATGATTTTGTGGTGGAAAATCTGACCTATGACCAGCAGCTGGCTGCTACGGTCAAAAGCGGATATCTGCCAGTGTTGGATAATGTGCTTTCCAGCAAAAAAGGAATTTGTTTTGATTACGCTAGCCTGATGACCGGTATGCTCAGAAGCGTGGGAGTTCCTTGTAAGCTGATTACCGGTCATGTGCCTTTGGGTAACGGACAGACCGGCATGCATGCTTGGATTAACGTCTGGACAAAAGACAACGGCTGGGTGGACGGCGCGATTTATTTTGACGGCGCAGCTTGGCAGCGGATGGATCCCACTTTTGCCTCTAACGGCAACCAGAGCGACGAGATTATGCAGTATATCGGCAATGGGGCCAACTATAGCGTAAAATATATCTATTAAGAATGAAAAGAGCATAAAAATGGGCATGCGGCGACGCACGCCCATTTTGTGTAGGAAGAAAGGGAGAGGCGATACATGAAAAAAAGCATGATTTCCCATCAGGGGCTTGCCAGTTTATTTTTGGAGCTGTCCATGCTGTTCCATGCGGGGGTAGGAACGGGGGATGGCTTAATCTTGCTTTCTGAGGAAAGCGGCGGGGAGGACCAGGCCATGCTGGCCGCTATGGCAGCGCGAGTAGATGACGGCGCAGCCTTGTCGGCGGCAATGCGGGAAACAGGACGGTTTCCAGTTTATGCCTGCGGGCTGGTGGAAGTGGGTGAAAAAGCCGGCCGCACTGAGGAGGCGCTGGCGGCGCTGGCCAATTATTATGAAGGCCGGGCCAGAACCGATCGGCGGGTGCGCAGCGCGTTGCTCTATCCAGCAGTGATGCTGTTGTTGATGTTAGTCGTGATCGGGGTGCTTCTAGTGAAAGTGCTGCCCATCTTTGATGATGTCTATGCTTCGTTGGGCGGAAGGCTTACTGGAGTAGCTGGAGGATTGCTTTCTCTGGGGCGCTGGCTGGGAGAGGCCATGCCGGTGCTATGGGTACTGCTGGCGTTGGCAGTGGCGCTGGTAGCAGCTTTTGCGGCGGCGCCCGGCTTTCGAGAGCGGCTTACCGGCTGGTGGCGCCGCCAGCGAGGGGATAAAGGAGTTTCCCGCCAGATGAATGACGCCCGGCTGGCCCAAGCGCTGGCAATGGGTATGGCCAGCGGCATGCCGCTGGAAGAAGCGGTGGAGCTGGCCTCCGGTTTGATGGAGGATGTGCCCCATGCGAAGTCCCGCTGTTTGGACTGCCGGGAGCGGCTGGACCAAGGAGAGGGGATCAGCGCCGCCATGAAAGCGAGCGGACTGCTGCCCGCCAGAGCCTGCCGTTTGCTGGAGCTGGGTCAGCGCAGCGGTGCAGGGGATTCTGCTATGGAAAAGATTGCCGCTACCCTCTCAGAAGAAGGCGAAGCTGCCCTGGAAGAACGGGTAAGCCGGGCTGAGCCAGCTTTGGTGTTGGTGTGTTCTATTTTGGTGGGGCTGATTTTACTTTCGGTAATGTTGCCGCTGATGCATATTATGTCGGCCATCGGGTGAGCTTATGAGAGCGAAAAAAGGATATTGGGGAAGTTTGCTCAGGGGGCTGTTATTGCCTGTGGCAGCGGCAGCAGTGTTGTTATTTTTTTCCACCGCTTTGAACCAGCTGGACGGCGGACGGAACGAGGAGGACCGGCGTCAGCTGGAGGCGGCTTTGCGCCGGGGCTGCGTGGCTTGTTATGCTGTCGAGGGGACCTATCCCGAGAGTTTAACTTATTTGAAAGAGCATTATGGCGTTCAGGTGGATGAGAAGCGGTATACGGTGTTTTATGATATTTTTGCACAGAATTTAATGCCTGACATTACCGTATTGGTGAAAGAGCCATGAAGAAAAACAAGATTCGACATACAATCGACACTTTTGCCGCTTTGCTGCTGTTTGGGGTGTTTGCGGTCTGCATTTTGGCGGTGCTTCTCACCGGGGCAAAAGCCTATCGCCGTCTGACCTTGCGGGATCAGCTGGCCTATGATCGGAGCACCTGCCTGCAATACATCGCCACCAAGGTGCGCCAGTCCGACCGGCTGGAGGAAATTCAAATAGAGGAGTTTGGCGGCGGCGATGCGTTGGTGCTGGCGGCGGGGCAGGACTATTCCACTTGGATTTATTGTCTGGACGGGTGGCTGATGGAACTTTACTGTTATGCTGCCGAACGGTTGGCGCCTGAGGAGGGCTGGCCTTTGATAGAGGCGGAGGAATTGTCTCTTTCTCTTGAAGGAAATCTGCTGACTGTGGACCTGATTACTGCGCAGGGGGAGCAAACGAGAATTATGCTGTCCTTGCGTTGTGGAAAGGGGGAAACGTCGTGAGGAGCAAAGCGCCTTTGGCTATGATGGAGCAAATGGTGATGCTGTTGGTGTTCGCTTTGGCGGCAGCTTTATGTATGCAGGCGTTTGTCCGCGCTGAAAAGCTTTCTCAACTGCGGGAGGACCAGGACTGGGCGGCGGCGGTCTGCCAGAATGCGGCGGAGGCGGTTCAAGCCAGTCAAGGGGACATGGAACAGGCCGCAGCTTTGTTGGGGGAGAACTGCCGGTTTGAAGAGGATAGCTTGAGCGTCTTTTATGCTGTTGACCGGCAGCCCCAGGATAGCCGGTATCTGTCGTCAGACGCAGCTGTCTTTGATTGGGGCTACACCATGGGTGTGGCACGGGTGGAAAGCGCTATCCCTGGCTTGGGAAAGGCCTGTGTCTGGTTACAGAAAGATGAGCCATGGCAGGAATTGTTTCGCATGGAATTCTGCTGGCAGGAGGGGTTGGATTATGCCCGGTAAAAAAGAATCTTTTTCCCCGCCGGCCTTGGGGGGGAGTTCCTTGCTGGTGGTATTCGCGGTATTGGCGTTGACGGTGTTTGCTTTGTTGAGCCTTTCTACCGTTCGGGCGGGAAACAGGTTGAGCCAGGCCGCTGGGCAGGCGGTTCAGGATTATTATGCCGCTGACTGCCAAGCCCAGGAGATTTTAGCCCGGCTGCGGCAGGGGGAGCGGCCTGAAGGAGTGATCTTTACAGAGGGTTGCGCCAGCTATGTCTGTCCTATTTCGGAGACCCAGGAACTTCAGGTACGGGTTCGGATGAAAGGCGCCGCAGGCTATGTAATTGAACAGTGGCAGGTTGCCTTGGTGGGAAACTGGGAGTTTGACGATAACCTCATCGTTTGGGACGGACAATCATGACAAAAGGAGAAGGGAAACGTGCAGCTATTAGATTACTTAAAGCGGGCGGTGGAGGATAATGCCTCCGACTTGTTTATCGTGGCGGGCAGCGCCGTTTTTGAAAAACTGGATAAGCGGATGATTCCTATTGGCGAAGAACGGGTGCTGCCCAAGGACTCGGAAGAGCTGATTACTGAGCTTTATCGGCTGGCGGAGCGGGATATGACCAATTATCTTCGCCGGGGGGATGATGACTTTTCTTTTTCGGTGGGAGGGTTGGCCAGATTTCGAGTGAATACTTATCGCCAGCGCAGTTCCATGGCGGCGGTGGTGCGGGTGGTGGCTTTTGGAATTCCCGACTGCCGGCAGATGCACATTCCCGACCGGGTAATGGATTTGGCGAATTTGACCCATGGCATGGTGTTGGTCACCGGAACAGCGGGCAGCGGAAAGTCCACTACCCAAGCTTGCATCATCGACCGAATCAATCAGATCCGCAGTGGACATATTATCACTTTGGAAGATCCTATCGAGTATCTCCACCGCAACGCCAAGAGCATTGTCAGCCAGCGGGAAATCGCCATTGATACCGAGGGATATCTTTCGGCGCTGAGGTCTTGCTTGCGGCAGGCCCCCGACGTGATTTTGTTGGGGGAGATGCGAGATCATGAGACGATCCGTACCGCTATGACCGCCGCTGAAACCGGCCATCTGCTGATTGCTACATTGCACACCAAGGGAGCGGTGAATACAGTGGATCGGATTGTGGATTCTTTTCCAAGTGAGCAGCAAGAGCAGATCCGGATTCAGTTGTCCATGGTGCTGCGGGCAGTAGCCTCTCAGCAGTTGTTGCCTGATGAACGGGGCGGAATGGTACCTGCCTTTGAGGTAATGCGGATGAATAGCGCCATCCGCAGTCTGATTCGGGACAATAAGAGCCATCAAATCGATAACGCCATTGCTTCGGGTGGTAATGAGGGAATGATTGCCATGGATCAGTCTATTTTGGCGCTTTATCAGGCCGGGGAGATTACCCGGGAGGTAGCCCTGGAGCATGCCGATAATCCTGAGCAGCTCCGCCGCCGCCTGGGGTAGCGGTTTTTCCATTTAAAAAATTTAGAAAAAGCCCCGCAGGATTTTGGTATCCTGCGGGGCTGCTGTTTTTGCAGAAAAACGGATTTTAATACATACCCATATCGCCGCCGCCCATA
>CATJIY010000138.1 GCA_949740695.1 uncultured Eubacteriales bacterium | reverse complement strand
AAGCCAAATACTGCGGAAAAATACGCCGCTACTGAAAGAATTACAGAAAAGATCACCGACGCTAGATTGGAATGGAGAACCAGCATGCAGAGCCGGTAGCTGCCCCAAGTAATCAGAGACATAAGGCCGGTGCACAGCAGGGGCTTGGTGAGATATTTGGTACGTTTCATTTTTAACGGGATGGACCGGCGCAGGGCGGTAAAACAGATGGTAAAAGCCACCACGTGGCAGGCTACCGAGCTGATTACCGCGCCATAAATATTAATCCAAGGGATGGGAATTAAAATGCGGTTGAGCACATATTTCACTACCGCACCGCAAAGTAAGCCGGTAGCTGGCACACTTACCCGGCCGAGGCCTTGCAGGCTGCCGCAGATCGTCTGATCTAAAGCGGTAAAAATCAGCGCCACCGCTGACCACTGGAGCAGAGCGGCCCCATCTGGAGCGTTGGGATAAGCCAACTGAAAAAAAGGTTGGGCCAGCACAAAAATTCCGGCGGCACAGGGGAGCACAATCAGGGTTGACACCAGATAGGAGTAAGAAATCCGCCGGGAGGCAGTTTTCCGGTCGCCTACTGCCAACGCCGCCGAAATAGCGGGAACCAACATGGTGGCGAAGGCAATGTTAATGGCTAGAGGAAGATTTGTGATATTGTCCGCCTTGGAAAGCATGCCGGACATTTCTGCTGCATAAGCCATTAGTTGGGCTTCGGAAGGGACGCCCTCCATCCCCGGAATTCCGGAGGAATAAGCCGAGGCAATGCCTCGAGAGATGGTAGCGGTGTCGATTACACGGGAGACTGTGGTGATAATCGAGCTGAGGGAAATGGGAATAGAGAGACTAAGGATTTGCCGGCAGATCTTGCCGCGCTTTTTCCGGCTTAACCGGGCGGCGCGGGGGATGTCATTGTTCCGGCGGTATAGAATCAGCACGAAGAGCAGATATCCTAAGCTTAAAGCGGTGGATACGCTGGAGGCGGCGTTTGCCCCGGCGGCCATAACGGCGGCGCTGGTATCGGTCAGCAGAAAGACAAACAGGACGCTGAGGGAGGACTTAAAAATCTGCTCGATTACCTGGGATCGGTTATTGGGGTGAACGTTTTGCTGTCCTAAAAAATACCCCCGCACCACCGAAGAGACACACACAAAAAAAATGGAGGGACTCAAAGCCCGCAGAGTCAGCTGAACTCCATCCATCCGCACCACCGAAAGGGCTACAAATTCCGCGCCCCAGTAGAGTAAAAGCGTGCCCGCCAGGCCAATCCCTGCGAAAAGCGCCAGTGCAGTGCGGAAGATGCGTTCCGCTCCCGACCGGTCCTTGAGAGCCAGCCGCTCGGATATCAGCTTGGAGATGGCATTGGGAATTCCTACTGAGGAAATGGCCAGCAGCATGGTGTAAAAATTAAATCCGGCGGTACGATAACCGTTTCCCAGATCGCCAAAGCCAGGAATGTTAATGATAATCAGTTGATAGGCAAACCCTAGCAGCTTGATAAGTACCTGAGACCCCAGGATAGCGGCCACATTATTCATAAAAGAAGTTGAGCGTTTTTCCATAGGACCTCCGGTGGGGGCAGAGTTGCTTTATGAAGGGAAATCTTTTTTTATTATACGTCAAATTTCCATGGAAAACAAGAACTTGTAGCTTTGTCAGGATAATCTTTAGAAAAAATTCAGGAAATCCCTTCCTGTTCTGTGTCGCAGACCGGGTCTTTTGGCCTCCGCCCTTGACAAAGCGGGAAAAGGGTGCTACACTTTTTATCACGCTAACAGAAGAAAACGGCGCTGAACCAATTCGCCCTTTAAGCGGCGGCGGCGCCAGTTTATAGAAATGTGCGCTCCGCGCCCATTAGGGGGAAATCGCCATGCTTACAGTGGATAAAATCTTTCAAGCTTCGGTTGCGCTAAAGCCCATTATTCGGGAAACAACAGTTGTGCGCGCCAACGGGATTGCACCGGAGTGCAGCTTATATCTGAAACCGGAAAATCTACAAAATACAGGCTCTTTCAAGCTCCGGGGTTCAGGATATAAGATTGCGAGTCTTTCCGACGAGGAAAAGGCGCGGGGAGTCATTGCCTGTTCGGCGGGCAACCACGCGCAAGGCGTGGCGCTGGCTGCATCCAAATATGGAATTCCCTCCTTGATCTGCTTGCCGGACAGCGCGCCCATTTCTAAGGTGGAGGCCACCAAGTCCTATGGCGCACAGGTGTGTCTGGTGGATGGATGCTATGACGACGCTTATCAAAAGGCTCTTTTGCTGAAGGACGAGCTGGGATATACCTTTGTGCATCCCTTTGATGATGAGGACGTCATTGCCGGACAAGGAACTATTGGCTTAGAAATTCTTAATGATTTGGACGGAGTGGATGCGGTGGTGGTACCCATTGGCGGCGGAGGCCTGATCTCTGGTATTGCCTGCGCCATCAAATCCATGCATCCCCGAACCAAGGTCTATGGGGTGCAGGCAGCTGGAGCGCCTAGTATGTTTCAATCCATTCGGGCAGGGAGTATCCAATGTCTTTCCGGGGTATCTACCATCGCGGACGGAATTGCCGTCAAGCAACCAGGGGAAAATACTTTTGAACTGGTGAACAAATATGTGGACGATGTGGTTTTGGTTACAGAAGATGAGATTGCCAGCGCGATTTTGGCTTTAATTGAAAAGCAAAAAATGATCGCGGAAGGCGCGGGGGCGGTTTCGGTGGCGGCGGTAATGCACCATAAGCTTCCGCTGGAGGGGAAAAAGGTGGTCAGCGTCATTTCCGGCGGAAACATTGACGTTACCAGCCTATCCCGCGTGATTGAGCGAGGCTTGATGAAATCTGGCCGGTCCAGTCAACTGTTGATCGAACTGATTGACAAACCAGGCCAATTGAAGGATGTTTCCCGCATTATTGCAGACTGCGGCGGCAATGTTACTAGCGTTCATCACGAGCGGGGCGGCGATACCGAAAGCGTTAATGGCTGTTATCTGCGCATCGCCATGGAAACGCGGGATTATATTCATGTTCAGGAAATTGCCCAAGCGTTGAAAAAAGAGGGCTTTAAGCTGGTGTGAACAGCGCTTGATTCCATGGGAAAATTGTTTGCAAAACGCCTGGGAATGTCCAGGCGTTTTGTTTGATATCTAGCCATCTTTGTGCAGCGTCTAGCAGGTTTTCTTTTTAATAAGGATTCCATTCAGATCATATTTTAGATCGTCGGCCGATGAAAGCGTTTCCAGAGAGCGTGTTTTAAGCTGGATTTTTTATGAAAACCCGGGTAATATTCAACAATCAGTCTGCGCTGTTTTTACAGAGGGATTATCTGATGACTGTTTGGCAAAGGAAAAGCCATCTGTAAGTTTTTATTGCTTAAGAATTGCTAAATTTTCCGATCAAAAATGCATTTTTTGACAGATTTGTTTTTTAAATAATAACCAAAATTATGTTGACTTTTTT
>CATJIY010000137.1 GCA_949740695.1 uncultured Eubacteriales bacterium | reverse complement strand
GAAGAAAAACAGAAACCCGAGGCCTGCAAATTATCATCGTGGGCTGCGGCAAAGTGGGCCGCACCTTGGTGGAACAGCTGAGTCAAGAGGGACACAATATTACGGTGATTGACAAAGACGGCGGAAAAGTCCAGGACTTGGCCGGACTTTATGACGTGATGGGCTACACTGGTAACGGAGCCAGCTACAGCGTTCAAAAAGAGGCCGGGGTGGAAAAAGCCGATCTTTTGATTGCGGTTACCGAATCGGATGAGCTGAACCTGCTTTGCTGTACGGTGGCAAAACGAGTGGGCGACTGCGCCGCCATCGCCAGAGTGCGCACGCCGGACTACAGCCGGGAGGCTGGTTATCTGCGGGAAAAGCTGGGGCTGGCTATGATTATTAACCCTGAGCTGGAGGCGGCTTCCGAAGCGGCCCGGATTCTTTATCTGCCCACTGCCTTAGAAATTGACTCTTTTGCTCATGGACAAGCTGATTTGATCAAATTTAAGGTCCCAGACGGCAATCCCCTAGACGGCATGACGCTGATTACCTTAGGTCAAGAGCTGGCTCCCGAAATCCTGGTCTGCGCCGCCGAACGGGATGGCGTGGTGCATATTCCTCGGGGTAATTATCGTATTCAAGCGGGAGATATTCTTTCTTTTGCCGCTTCCCGAGCGGTGGGCAAACGGTTTTTAGAGGCTATTGGTTTCAAAACAAACCGAGTACGAAACGCCATGATTATCGGCGGCGGTAAAGCCGCCTATTACCTGGCCAAACAGCTTTTGGGCGTGGGCATCCAGGTAAAGATTATCGAAATCAGCCGGGCCAGGTGCGAGGAATTAAGCGCCTTGTTGCCCAAAGCGGTGATTATCAATGGAGATGGCACCAACGAGGATCTGCTCCAGGAAGAAGGTATTCGCCGGGCCGAAGCGGTGGTGGCCCTCACCGGCATCGACGAGGAAAATATTCTGCTCACCCTTTACGCCCGCAAGGTTTCTCAGGCAAAAGTTATCACGAAAATCAACCGGATTACTTTTAAAGACGTTATCAACAGTCTGGATTTGGGCAGCGTGATCTATCCTCGGTATTCTACTTCCGAGGCCATTATCCGTTATGTGCGGGCCATGCGGGAGTCGTTGGACAGCAACATTGAGACCTTGTATCATATGTTTGACCACCAGGCGGAAGCCATTGAATTTCAAGTAGAGGCCGCCTCTCCAGCTACCGGCGTTCCGTTGATGAATCTGCGGCTGAAGGACAATTTATTAGTTTGCTGCATCTATCGCAACGGTAAGGTACGCATCCCCAACGGACAAGATGAGATTCGGGTGGGAGACCGGGTGATGATAGTGACCACGCACACCGGCTTTAACGATTTGCAGGATATCTTAGCCTAACCGGGGAAAGGACCTTATTACAAAAATGAACCGATCGATGATTCGCTATATCCTGGGCCATGTACTGCTGGTGGAAGGATTATTGATGTTGCCCTGTTGTCTGGTGGCGGCTTTCTATCAGGAATGGGAAGGGGTTTGGTATCTGGCTGTGGGGCTGGCGGCGGCGGCTCTGGGTTTGATTTTCCGGAGAAAAAAACCAAAAAGTCCGGTGTTCTATCTTAAGGAGGGTTGTGTCAGCACTGCTCTCAGCTGGGTTTTGATGAGCGCGGTGGGCTGTCTGCCCTTTTTGCTCACTGGAGAAATTAGCAGTTTTACCGATGCCATGTTTGAGACAGCCTCCGGCTTCACCACTACCGGCGCCAGTATTCTCACCGATGTAGAGGCGTTAAGCCATGTGTCTCTTTTCTGGCGCAGTTTTACCCACTGGATCGGCGGTATGGGGGTACTGGTGTTTTTGTTGGCGGTGGTGCCTCTCAGCGGCGGTTCGCATATCAATTTGATGCGGGCCGAAAGCCCCGGACCCAGCGTGGGGAAACTGGTGCCCCGACTGCGATATACCGCCAGAATTTTATATTTGATTTATCTGGGATTGACTTTGCTGGAACTGACCTTTTTGCTGGCAGGGGGAATGCCCTTTTTTGACGCGGTAAACGCCAGCTTTGCCACCGCAGGCACTGGAGGCTTCGGCATTAAAAACTCCAGCATGGCCGATTATTCCGTTTATATCCAATGGGTAGTGGGTATCTTTATGGTTCTGTTCGGCGTAAATTTCAATGCCTTTTACTTGATTCTTCTCCGCCGGGTCCGGGAAGCGGCGGCCATGGAAGAGGTTCGCTGTTATCTGGCCATCATTGGAGCGGCCACCGCTATTATCTTTTTCAATATTTTAAAGCTGTGCGGCGGAGCGTTTGATGCCTTGACCAAGGCATTTTTCCAGGTGGCTTCCATCATAACTACCACTGGATATTCCACCGCTAACTTTGATCTGTGGCCGGAGACTTCCCGGTTTGTGCTGGTACTGCTGATGTTTGTGGGCGCTTGTGCCGGAAGTACGGGCGGCGGCATCAAGGTTTCTCGGTTTGTCATTTTGGGAAAAACCATCCTGAAAGAGTTTGGCTCCTATATCCATCCCAAAAGCATTAAAAAAATCAAGATGGACGGCAAGCCCATTGAGCATGAGGTGGTACGTTCCACCAATGTTTATTTTATCACCTTTCTTATGTTATTTACCTTGTCGGCTTTTTTGGTAACCTTGGAGGGGCAGGATCTGGTTACCAGCTTTACCGCGGTGGCCGCTACCATCAATAATATCGGTCCGGGCCTGGGGGCGGTGGGACCTGTCTGCAATTTTGCCGGCTTGACCAATCTGAGCAAGTGGGTGCTAACCTTTGATATGCTAGCGGGGCGGCTGGAGCTGTTTCCCATGTTGATGCTGTTTCATCCGGCGTTGTGGAAGGAGACTTTTCCCAAGCGCTTTGGCGGAAGAATCAAGTAACGATCTTTAGCTTGTTGGAACAATTGATTTCAACAGGCTCCCAATTTAGAACCTGTATTTGCCGTTCGGGGGCGGCAAATACAGGTTCTTCTGTTTGGGAGTTAGTCCCGCTTGCTTCAGAAACCTGCCCCTAAAAATTGCTTGACAGAAAACGCCGCGTCTGGTATACTACCCACATTGTTTTACAATTGCAAAGAAATAAGGAGGTGATTTCGGACATGGATAGTGACAGTGGCAGCGATGATAACAGTATTCCTTTATGTTGTTGGATAGGG
>CATJIY010000136.1 GCA_949740695.1 uncultured Eubacteriales bacterium | reverse complement strand
TGGCCAGCGGAAAACGCCGCGCCCCGCTCAATTACCTGGTGGTCGTAGCCGCCCTCCAGCTGAGAGATAAATCCGTCGGCGTTCACATACTTGGCGGCGGCCACTACCGCTTCATCGGTGATATCGGTCTCATTCAGCCGGATATTGCTTTTCACATCACCGGTAAATAAAAATACATCCTGAAGCATCTGGCCAATGTTGCGGCGTAGATCCTGCACCCGGATCTGACGTACATCTACCCCATCAATGAGAATCCGGCCCTTTTGAATGTCAAAATACCGGCAGATTAGATTCTGAATGGTAGTTTTTCCCGCGCCGGTAGCGCCGACAAAGGCCACCCGCTGGCCAGGCTGCACCTCAAAGGAAACGTCCCGCAGTACCCACTCTTCATCTCGATAGGCGAACCAAACATGCTCAAACTGAATATGCCCCTGGAAAGCAGGCATCTCCACCGCGTTAGGCGCGTCCTGAATGGCCGGCTGAGTATCCATTAGCCAGAAAATCCGCTCGGCCGCCGCGGCAGCCGACTGAATCACATTGAAATTTTCTGCCAACTCCTGAATCGGCTCAAAAAATCGGCTCATATACCGCTGAAAAGCCAGTAACGTGGCGATCTGCACCTCTCCGGCTACCGCCAAGCTTCCGCCGTAAAACAATAGGATTCCCATAGCGGTAATATTTAGCACATAAGAAATCGGGCTATAGGTAGCAAAGGCCATCAATTGGCGAATATGGGCTTTGCGCAACTCCTCGCTCTGCGCTTCAAACTCCTGCTGAGTCTCTTCCTCGGCGGTAAAGATCTGCACCACCTTCATACCGGAGACATGTTCGGCAACAAAGGCGTTCAGCTCAGAAATTCGAGCCCGAATAGCCCGATAAAGCTTGCGAGTCACTCTGGTAAAAATCAGCGTGCCTAGAATAATCAGCGGAATCACGCAGAAGATCGCCAGGGATAGCTTGACGTGGCGGTACAGCATAGCGGACATGACGCCAGCCAGCACAAAGATGCTGCTGATGATGTTTACTACCACGCTGGTGAACATCTCCAGCACGGTCTCGCAATCATTGGTCACTCGAGTTACCAGCCGGCCAATGGGATTGTCATTGAAAAAGCCGATATGCAGCCGGCTGAGATGACGGAATAGGTCGGCGCGCATATTATAGACAATTTTCTGTCCCACCGAGGCCAGGATGGCCGCCTGGGAGAAGGTCAGAATCATAATGGCGACCACACTGAATAAGTATTTTCCTCCCACCAGTAAAATTCCCCGGAGGTCTTCCGCCCGCATATCTTTCAGTTGAGAGAGGGAAAGCCCTTCGCTGGAAATACCAATGTACTTTTCTACATACTGGCCAGTGGCTTCTTCAATCAGCATGGGCTGCCAAAGTTCCAGCAGCACAGTGACAATGATAATTAGCAGGGTCAAAGCGAACCAGCCGATATAGGGCTTTCCATATCGGAGGATGCGCCGCACCGTATGGCGGTTGACTGTAGCGGTATCCTGGGTTCTGCTCATAGGGCGTATTCCTCCTTTTTCATTTTTTCCAACAGCTGACGGTGATACATATCGGCATAAATACCGCCCTGCTCTATCAGCTGGTCATGACTTCCTGTCTCGGCAATCCGACCCTGATCAATGACGATGATCTGATCGGCGTTTTGCAGGGTAGAAATCCGGTGGGCGATGATAATATTGGTCTTGCCCGCCCGGGTCTCCTTCAAGTGATGAAGAATCTGCTCCTCGGTATCGGTATCTACCGCCGAAACAGAATCGTCCAAAATCAAAATTTCAGGGTCTAAAATCAACGCCCGAGCGATGGAAATACGCTGCTTTTGTCCGCCGGAAAGCGCCACGCCCCGTTCTCCGACGGTGGTTTCATACCCTTCGGCAAAATCCACAATATTGTCATGAACACAGGCCGCTTCAGCAGCCGCTTCAATATCCGTTTGGGTTTTCGTACGATCGCCAAAAGCTACGTTTGCCGAGACGGTATCTGAAAAGAGGAAGTTATCCTGAGGCACATAGCCGATGGTTTTGCGCAGCTGCTCTAGAGGAATGGAATGAATTTCCCGTCCGCCGATATACAGCATATTTTTTTCAGGGTCAAAAATCCGCAGCATCAGGTTCACTAGAGTCGTTTTGCCTGCGCCGGTGCGCCCCACAACGCCCAAGGTCTGGCCTTTTTTCAGTGTGAAGCTAATATTTTTCAATACTGGTTCCGGGTTGCCGGGATAACGGAAGGTTAGGTCCCGCGCCTCCACGCTGCCTTCCACCGGCTTGTCCGCCTCTTTGGCTTTGGCTTCCGGCCAATCAAAGATATCGGCTTCGGCGTTTAACACGGTTTCCAGACGTTTCATAGAAGCGCTGCCTCGGGTGAGGATATTGATAATCCGGCCGATGGCCGCCATGGGCCACATTAACATATTGAGAAACATCAAGAAGCTGGAAAAATCACCTACCGTAATCCGACCCAAGATGGCGATATAGCCGCCATAACCGATGGCTACCGCCATGGAGATTCCGGCGACCATCCGCATAAAAGGGAACATAAAAGCCTGCATCCGGGCTTCGCTGATATTGGCCTCTCGGGTAACCCGGTTTGTCTTTTCAAAGGCCGCGTTTTCTTTGTCTTCCTGGACAAAGGCCTTGATAACCTTGACGCCGCTAAGCTTTTCCTGAACGAAATCGGACAGATCGGAATAAGCTTCCTGTCGTCTGGTAAACCGGCGATGCAGCTCCCCGCCCAAAAAGGTGGTTGTCACGGCAACCAATATCATAGGAATAAAGGCTACGATGGATAAGGTAAGGTCGATCTGAGTCATCATCTTATATAAGGTGGTAAGGCCAATCGTGAGCGTATCCATCCCCATCATTACCGTCACCGCGAAAACCATGCGGACCGCTTCGATGTCCGAGGTCATGTAAGCCATGATTTCCCCTGCCTTATGCTCCTGGAAGAAGCCGGCGGAAAGGGTTTGCAGATGGGCGTAAAGATCATTACGCATATCCCGCTCGATCTTTCTGGCGGAACCAAAAATAAACCATCGCCAAGCGATCCGTCCTAAAAAGACGATCACGCCGATGATGGCCAGATGGATCACCTGTTGGGTCAGCAAATTTTGCAGGCCGCCCTGAGCGGCGCCGCCCAAAAATTCCGCAATGGTGTCGATGGTGTCTCCTACCACCAGCGGAACGTCGGTCTGGGCAGTATCGATGAGGATCAGGATGGCGATGCCAATGAGATAACTCCATTTGTACTTCCCAATAAATTTGCGGGCATACTTGCTCCGAAAAAGATCGAAGATTTTGCCCTTTTCCTGGTGTGTCTGTTCCAAAACTGCGCCTCCTTTTTTTCCGGTGATTCCGGCAATTTTGACAGTTTTTTATTATAAAGCCTGAACCATACTCCAAGTCAAGACTTTTTTCAACTTTCCGGCGGCCCCCTGCCGGGAAAAGCAGAGGGTCCGCCGATTGCAAAAATCAGTTTTCCAAATCAAAGAGATAATCCCGATAGGCCACTTCTTTGCCGTTTTCAAAATAGACTTTGGGCACCCGGCGGGGCAGGGCCGCTTGAAGGCCGTTGCGATTAAAATCGGTGCGCTTGGCGCCCTCGGGATAGGTCATGGCGCCGCTTTCATGGCTGTAAACGACCACTTCATCCTCTACCTGGACGCCGGGAACGTCGGTAACATCAATCATCGCTTGATCCATACACAAAAGGCCGACAATGGGGCATTTGATCCCTTTTACCGTACACCAGCCGCGATAGTGGGACAGCGCCCGTGGTACGCCGTCTACATAACCAAAGGGGAGGGTAGCAATGATCCGGTCGTGGCCAGCGTCGTCATCTAAACCGTAACCGATGCCCTCGCCTGCCGGCAGGGTTTGCAGGTGGACGATCTCGCTTTTCAGCTGCATCAAGGGCCGCAAGGTGGACAGATGGGGATTAAATCCATAGAAGAAGGAACCGGGCCGCACCATGTTGTATCGCATCTCCGGGTAGCGGATGGAACCGATACCGTCGTCCAGACTTTTGAATGGGAAAGAAAGGCCCCGAGCCTCGCACCCGTCGATAAATTGTTGGAAACATTTCCACTGACGGTAATCGTCGTCTCGGGTTTCCAGTGCCAGATGGCTGAAGATGCCCTCAATCTGGAGATTGGGCAATTTGGAAATCTGGAGCACGATATCCATATTTTCTTCTGTGGGGGCAAATCCCAGCCGGTGCATGCCGCTGTCCACCTTAATTTGGATTTTTGCGGGAGTTTCCGGGGTGGCGCATGCACTGAGGATTTTTGCCTGACGCAAAGAACAACAGGTCTGGACAATATTGTTTTCCACACCGTAATGAAGCAGCCGGTCGGGGGAAATGCCCAGCACCAAAATCTCCCCCGCCTTATGGAAGCGGCGCAGTTCCATCGCCTCGTTCAAGCTGGCCACGCCAAAGTAGCGCAGGCCGTATTTCATCATGTACTCCATCATGATAACCGCGCCATGACCATAGCAATCGGCTTTAATGATGGCCATCGGCTCTACCTCCGGGCCAAGCTCCCGGCGCAGGACGTCGATGTTATACTTTAAGTTGTCCAGATTGATTTCCGCTCGGGTCGAACGCAGATGCTCCATAACAATAACTCCTTTGACGCAAAAAATAGAGGCGGGCTGGCAGCCGAAAAAGTTGGACGTCTGCCCGTCGGGTCTATCTATCATACACTTTTTTCACTCCAATGAAAAGAGGAAACGCGAAAATTCTTGAATCTTTTTTCAATGTGTGATACAGTAATTATAGATTCCCATCTTTTCATCTATATTTATTCTCATAACGGAGGTCAATTCCCATGAATGTGATTGTAGAAATTTCCGCCCGGCATTTGCATCTGAGCCAGGAGCATCTGGATATCTTATATGGCGCGGGCTATCAGCTTACCCCGAAAAAGGACCTGTCTCAGCCTGGGCAGTTCGCCTGTTCGGAAAAGGTTGAGGTCATTGGACCCAAAGGTTCTATGAAAATGAGCATCCTTGGTCCGGTGCGCCTGGCCACCCAGGTGGAGGTCTCCATGACCGACGCTCGCAGCTTGGGCATCAAGGCGCCCGTTCGAGAGAGCGGCGTGGTGGCTGGTTCCGGCTCCTGCAAGCTGGTAGGCCCCTGCGGTGAAGTAGATCTGACTGAGGGTGTGATGGTTGCCAAACGGCATCTGCATATCATCCCTGCCGACGCCGACAAGATTGGCGTAAAAGATAAGCAAATCATTAAAGTCGCGATTAAGAGCGAGGAGCGGTCTCTGGTCTTTGATGATGTGATCGCCCGGGTATCTCCTACTTGCGCCACTCGAGTACATCTGGACACCGATGAGGCCAACGCCGCCGGTATCACTGGCGAAGTGGAAGGCGAAATCATTCTTTAAAGGCTCTTCAATCGTCCAATCCAACATAAAAACGGACAGCAGCGCAGGCTGCTGTCCGTTTATTTGCAAATAAAAATCCCCACGAAATCAAAGATTTCATGGGGAATGGTGGACGATACAGGAATCGAACCTGTTACCTCCTGTACGTCAAACAGGCGCTCTAGCCAAGTGAGCTAATCGTCCGACAATCTATATTGCTTTTATATTATAGAAGATAACCGCAAAAAAGTCAAGCATTTTTTCTTTCTTAGAAACAAT
Organism: uncultured Eubacteriales bacterium; assembly: GCA_949740695.1. Lineage (GTDB taxonomy): Bacteria > Bacillota > Clostridia > Oscillospirales > Butyricicoccaceae > UBA4644. The sequence continues at coordinate 2,521 of CATJIY010000136.1, read as the reverse complement.
TCGTCCAAGGACTGCGTTTAAACGCCCCTTTCGCTTTCTGAGAAGATCGAGAAAGGGTCCTGAAAGGACCCTTTCCTGAAAATTACAAACTAATTTTCACTGTTTCCCTGGGCTTGGGATGGAAGCGCTAACAGACCATGAAGCATTTTGCACAGTTCAGCCCGGGTGGCGGTGCCCAGCGGCTGGAACCGGCCGTTATTTCCAGAGACAATGCCTGCTTTTTGCAAAGCGTAGACTGCCGGAGCGGCATAAGAGGCAATCTGATCGTTATCTTCAAAAGCCGGTGCCTCGCCTTCCTGGTTCATAGGTTGGCCTACCACTTGTTCTTGATAGCGCACCAACAGCACCGCCAGCTCCTGCCGGGAGAGGGGAAGATTGGGAGAAAACAGGCTGGAGGCGCTGTTCATCAGCTTTTTGGATAGCGCCCATTGGATAGCGTCATAAAACCATTTTCCCTCAGGCACATCGGTAAAGGGCACCGTTCCTTCCGCCTTTTTTCCGCCGGAAAGGTTAAAGAGCACGCTAATGGCTTCTGCCCGGGTCAATTGGCCCAAGGGACGGAATGCGCCGCTAGAGTCGCCCTTTATTGCGCCGATACGGGCCATCTCGGTAACATAGGGGGTATACCATTTTCCCTCAGGCACGTCGGTAAAGGAGATGTTCACCGGTTCGTCCGGCTCCTTGGCCGCTTCTTCTAAAACCAGCTGATAGTCGGGCGCTTGACGGACCAGCAGGGGCAGGCCTTTTTCGTCATATTTTTCTACTTGGAAAGAGACCGTCTTTTTTTCGGTGGACGCTTTGGACAAAGTCACTTGTCCCTGGGCGTCGGTGGCGTACTCGACGCCGTCGGCGGTAACTGTGGCCCCTTCTACCGGCTGGCGAGTGACCGTGGCGTTCCAACTTTCGTCATAGGTGGTCACATCGGCAGTAATGGTAAGAATGGCTTGCCCATCTTTCAGAGTAACCGTGATAATGGGAGTCAGCTGATCCATATCGCCGTAAACCAGCAATATTTCTTCGCCGCCGGTCAGCTGATATTGACTCATGGACACTGAGGGCGCTTGTCCGTTAATCAAATAGCGCCAGCCGTCATAGCCGCCAAAAGTCCCTTCCTCTTCGCCGTTAATGGCCGAAATGTACTTGCCGTAGTTGCCGTCAGTTACCGTGCAGGAAATATCCGCTTTTTTGAGGGCTTCCTCCACCAGCTGAATCAAAGCAGTTCCATCTGTGAAGGAGACTTTTTCCTGCAGCAGATTTTTCTTGGCGCCTTCCACTCGGAGCGTAACGCCCTGAAAAGACTGTACGTCGGCCTTTGACGGATCGGAAGATACCGTACCGCCGCCGGAAGGCGCGGGGGGCGTGGTCTGGGTCCTGGCGGAGTTAGGCGCTGACGGGGCGTCAACGGCAAAGGCCGAGCACATGGTGGCCAGCATTGCCAGCGACAGCAACGCCGCGAGAAACTTTTTCATGGGAATTCCTCCTAAAAGCAATGTCAGGGAGAGCGTCTGCAAAAACCGGCGCTTGGCCGCCGTCTCTCCCTGCAAAAGCCGCGGCCCCCGGAAAAATTACTTCCCCATCCCCGAAAAGAGTATGCTTCCTGGGAATGGGACATACTGATTATAGACCCTTTCTTCCGCCCTTGTCAAGCAGGGTAATGTGGCGCTCCAGTAGTAGACAAAGTTTTTTCAGCGGCAAACAGAGCAAAAACCACAAGGCGGAATATGCTGGGCAAATTTGACCTTTCCAGTTGCCGGGCATGCCGGTGTAATTCCACACCGAATGATCCCGGTTCACCCACAAACCGCATGCCAGTTCGCAGCCGGTAATTAACGCGCAGCCCCGCAGACACAAGGACAGTCTAGAGGCGCTTTTTTGAATTAGTCGGGGAAATAGGGTAAGCACCGTTCCACCGCAAAGAGCCATACTGGGGTGGGTCCGGCCCCGCCAAAGGGTCTCCAGAGCGCAGTAGCCCACCGCGCCGACGGCAAACCGGCAGAGGGTTTGTCGCCAGGAGGGGAGGAGAGCTGTTTTCATAAATCATTGTTCCTTTATTTTAAATGATATTTTATTTTCTGTGGGAGCCGCTCGTTTGGGGCGGAACCATAAAATAGACAGGCGGCTTATTGCCGGAGCGCTTATCCCGATTTTTCGACCAAGTTCTTAATTTTTCTGAAAAAAACGAATTTCCTTTGCCGAATACCATGCTTTTATGGTATGCTAAGAATGAAAAAAGATACGCCCGCAGACAGCGCCGGGGAACGGCAGAACCGGGCCTGATTTTAAAAATTGCAAGTTTTCCATTGTACTTCAAACGCGGACCTTTCCAGTTGGTTTCTCTTCTCACGATGCAGACGGCTGGAATTTCCCGCGGCTTATAGGAGGGGTTCATGATGTCTCGAGGAAAGTATGCCCAAAACAACCGGCCGGTTAAAGGTCCTGTGATGCTGCTGCTAATTTTGATTGCGGCGGCGGCGGTAATCTTTGCCGTAATCGCCTTGGTCCGCTCCTTGAACGGGGAAGC
>CATJIY010000135.1 GCA_949740695.1 uncultured Eubacteriales bacterium | reverse complement strand
TTTGTTCCGCTTAGAGCCAAAAGTGACCTCCATGTTTTTGACGCTGACCAGGACTTCCTTTAATTCCTTAGCCATTTTCCACGCCCCCTCTCTTAATGTTTCGGATATTCTGAATGATGGCGGGGGGATCTACTTTGGGTGCTCGAGGGTCCAGCAACCAAGTTCGTGCCTTATGCGTGGGCGACACCTCGAAGTAAGGCGGCCGGTGCTCAAAATCAATTTTCAACGCCTGCGGGTTCCGCGCAGCAAACGCATCCCCGCGAATTGGATGAAACAAATTCGGCGGAGTACCTTTAATCGCGTACAAATCTTCTCCCTTTACCCCCAGCTGCGGCAGAGAAGACAACAACGCCCAGGTATAAGGGTGCTTGGGATTATAGAACACCTCGTCACAAGTACCAATTTCCACGATATCGCCAGCGTACATAACAGCGATTCGATCAGCCACGTTTGCCACTACGCCCAAGTCATGGGTGATATAAATGGTAGTCAGATCGTATTTGTCCTTCAAATCCTTAATCAAATTCAGGATTTGCGCCTGAATAGTCACATCCAAAGCGGTAGTAGGTTCGTCGCAGATCAAAATGCGAGGATTGCAGGCCATAGCGATAGCGATAACTACCCGCTGGCGCATGCCGCCGGAAAATTCATGGGGATACTGACCGTATCGCCTGGCTGGATCTGGGATGCCTACGTCAGCCAAAATTTCAATGGCCTTATTTTTGGCGGCCTCTCCCTTCAAATCCTGATGGAGCCGGAAGGCTTCCTCAATCTGCCAACCAATTGTTTTTAAAGGATTTAGCGAGGTCATAGGATCCTGCATAACCATAGCAATTTCCTTGCCGCGGATTTTACTCCATTCCTTATCTTTTTTGAACTTGGCCAAATCCATATCTTTATATTCTATGGTTCCAGAATCCACCCAGCCGTTTTTATCCAACAGGCCAATAAAATTTTTGCAAAAAACACTTTTGCCCGAACCGGACTCGCCCACGATTGCCAGCGATTCGCCCTTATACAAATCCAAACTGATCCCACGGATGGCATGGAGTACCTTACCCCGCAGACTGAACTTCACATTTAAATCCTTGACCGATAGAATTACTTCTCGTTCCATGGTTCCCCCTCCTTACACATGGTTTCTCGGGTCGGCCGCATCCGCAAAAGCGTTGCCCACCAGGTAGAAACAGATGGTAATGACCGCCAGAAAAGCGCTAGGGATCAGCAACTGATACCGAAGCGCGGGGGTAGACATCAGTTTGCGGCCGTTATTTGCCAGATTGCCCAAAGAGGGCGTTTGCAAGGGGAGCCCCAAGCCAATATAGGCCAAAAATGCTTCCGAACCAATACCGCCGGGAATGGCCAGCGCCATACGCAGCATAATGACCGATACCATCTGGGGCAGCAAGTTTTTCACCACCACCCGGCCGGTGGGCGTACCTAAACAACGAGAAGCCAAATTGTAATCCCGGTCGCGGATAATCAGCACTTGAGTACGGATAAATCTTGCCATGCCAATCCATCCTGTAATACTCAGTGCGATAATCACCGAACCCATACTTGGACTAAGCACATAAGATACCAAAATCAAGATAATGGTACTGGGAATATTATTTAACACGTTGTAAATTTCAGTAAAGATAGGATCCAACCAGCGGACATAGCCCCATAACAAACCAGCGGCAATGCCTACAACCGCTTCAATCAAAGCGGTGGCAAAGCCAATAATCAGCGAATTGCGGCTGCCTTGCCAAATCTGCGCCCACAGGTCCTGTCCGTTGGCGTTGGTACCAAACCAAAATACTCTGTTCGGCTTCAGATTTTTAATAGGCATACCTACAATAGACTTTTCAGGTACTAAACCCTCGTCGATCATTTCCTTTGTAATCAGATTACAGGTATAAGGATCGTACTGATTGGGCAGATAGGGCTGAATCACGGTAAACAGCAGCATAGTGCCCATGATGGCAAGCATAGCTACCGCCACCTTGTTTTTAAAGAACATGCGAATCGTGGAACCCCAATAAGAATAATTGGAATAACCGCCGCGCTCCGCTTCTTCCTCGTTATAAGGAACCAGAACAAAATCATCGGGAGGCAGCGCCGCAATTTCCTCCGGCGTCAGGTCATCTTTATCCGAAAACTGGGCGGAAGCGCTGCCATTGATGCCCTCCTCCAGCTTTTTCGCCATTGCGTCTTGAACGGTGTGTGCCATTAGCGGGAGCCTCCTTTCTTAGAAAAGCTAATGCGCGGGTCTACCAATGTCATGGCAATATCGCCCAACAGCAAGCCCAAAATACCCAAGACCGCGAAAATCAAGGTCAAAGCATGAACCATGCTGTTGTCCTGGCGTTTAATCACGTCCACCAGCAATCCGCCCATACCGGGAATGGAATAAAGAGACTCCACATAGATGGAACCAGAAATGGTCATCAACAATGAGCCAGGAATCAGCTGTACCATAGGTACCACCGAGTTGCGGAACACGTGCCGGAACCAAATAGTAGCGTTGGGCACACCCTTCGCTCGAGCCAGCTTAATATAGTCTTTGTTTGTCTCATCCACCATATACCGGCGGAGCCACATGCCATAACTGGAGATAGAAGGCAGCGCAAGAGAAAGGATGGGTAAAATCATAGTAATTGCCTGACCTTCCCGCCAAAGCATGGAACAGTGCAGCAGCTGCGCGCCATATACTTGGATAAGCAAAAAATAAATCGCATTTGGCACCGCCTGAATGACTACAATATAAGCGTTGCCTAATTTATCAAAGATGCCTCCCTTGTTCAGCGCCATAATAACGCCCAGGATCATACCCAAAGGCAGGCTCACCAACATAGAGATCACACCAAACCGTAAAGACACCATCACCTTGGGCGCGATGATATCTTTGATGGGCTTGTTTTCCATATAGCGGTGAGAGATGCCCAAATCCCCTTGGAACAAATTTTTAACAAAACGACCCACCTGAACATACAGGGGATCTCTGACGCCCAATTCGCGCAATCCGCGATCGATTGCCGCCTGGCTAAGCTTATCGAAATTGGAAAAATATCCTTCGATGGGCATGACCTTCAGCATCGCGAACAGGACGAACAGGATGATTACAATGGTAATCATGGACCGCCCGATTCGTTTACATGCGTATTTTAGCATTTTTAACCACTTACAGCCGCGGGTCAACGCCCGCTGGATTTCATTTCACAAAAAGATGGTACAAACGAAAAGACAGCCCTGTCCTGCCTAGGGCAAGACAGGGCCGTCGTCATTTTTTTATCCGATGAAAGCTGTTCTTTGGGTTTACTGGCCCATGGCCTGCTCCCATGCAGCCAGTTGGTTATAGAACATTTCTTCGCTCATAGCTTCCTCATAGAGCCACTGTCCCTTATACCGGCTGGTAGCTTGACCATAGGATGCATACTGACCTTCAAAGCCATTCAGCTTGGTAGCCTGATAGCCGCCGCCAGTAATGCCGTAGGGGATCAAGATCGCGTGGTTAATCAGGAACGCTTCCGCCGCAGCAAACTTCTCGTAGCGGGCGTCGGTATCCAGAACCTCCGCTCTGGCCTCATCGACCAATCTATAATATTCTTCAATCAAAGCCATGGTCTCGGCAGTCTTGCGATTCATGCCCAGATTCTCAGTGGTATCATAGAAGAAGTTATAGCTGTTGCCCTTTACAAAAGGATCAGCCCAAGTCTCAGGGTCAGCAAAGTCAGAGCCCCAGTTGCATTCCTGGATGGAGTACAAACCAGCACGGCGAGTACCGGCCAAGAAACCCTGAGAACCGAAGTTATTGATGACAAACTTGACCACGTCGTTGCCGCCGACCATGGCTTTCAGCTCATCGGTATTGAACAGCGCGGACATGGACTGATCCAACAGGGCGTTCCGGGAACCCCAGTCAGAAGAACCGTTGTACTGCACCAAGAAGGTGATGGGGAAGGTAACGCCAGCTTCCTGCATCTGAGGAATGGCCTTTTTCATATAGTCCACGGCCGCAGCCTCGTCAAAGCTGTCGCGGGCGGTAATGGCGGCCAAATCGCCATAGTTCACATAGTCCTTGCCTTCATAAATATAGCTGTTGGCAGGACTGATGGTGTTCATAATCAGATCTTCATAGTTGTTCGGATAGCTGACCTGATAGAGCAACTGACGGTTCAGGCCATGGAAGACCGCCTGGCGGAAGTCCTCAATGTTAACAGCCTTAACCCAGTTTTCAGGACCATATTCCTCGTCATAGCGAGGCTCAAAGTTGAAGGTATAGAAATAGCTGTAGTCCGAGGTAACGCGAGTGGGTGAAATCAGCTCTGCGGTAGCGGGATCAGCCTGCCAAGCGGTCAGCAGATCGGCATCAATGTCGCAATAATCGATTTCTCCAGCGGTAAACAGACCCGGAGCCACAGCGCTGGACTCTGCGTTGTAGGTCTGCTCAATGCGCTCAATGTGAATATTGTCAGCGTCCCAGTTGTTGACGTTCTTCACATAAGTGCGCTGCTGCTGGGGCTGAAGAGTCTCCAAAATGTAAGCGCCGTTAAACCACATGGTGGTGTTATCCGTACCGAAGCTGCTGCCCCAAGTCTCCAACATAGCGGCGGGAGCGGGCCAGTAGCAGCCAAAGCCCATAACGGTCAGGAAGTAAGCCCGGGGAATTTCCAGATGATACACCAGAGTGTAATCGTCAGTGGCCTCTACCATAACGTCTTCGGGATTGACGACAGCCATGGGCTCATAGCCTTCCACGGCGGTATCGTCGTCATTCCACAGAACCCGCAGAACGGTAGTTCCGTCATCGTCAAAGACATACTGGGTGTTGCCGTTTTCCTCATCCACAACCTCAGAGCCCTTGGCAGGACCAGATTCGGCGGCCAGCAGAGCATCCGTGTATTCCATACGCTCGGAAGCGCCGCGGACCCAGCCTTCTACCAGATAGCTGTTGGCGCAGTCATAGGTAGCGTCGCAGACATAACGCAAAGCGGCCACATAGTCATGAGCGGTCACATCGCCCATCTCGGCGCCAGTATTGTCATACCATTTCTGACCCTGGCGAATCTTAAAGGTCCACTTTTGGCCCTGAACGGTTTCCCCATCTGCATTCTGATAGTCCTCCAACTCAGAGGTCCACTCGGTAGCGCCGCAGGGAACAATATTGCCGTAGCTGTCGTTTTCCACCAGGGGATCAATGCAGTTTGCGCCAACGCCAAGGTTATAAGTCTGACCGTCAGACAAATAGTTCAGCGAAGTCAGCTCGCTAGAATATACTGTCCGGTAGACCTGCTCAGCGGCGGCGGTCCGGCCATCGGGACCCACATGAGGTTGATCGGTGGTATTATCGTCGGGTTGCTGGGGATTATTTTGCTCGCCCTGCTGAGAATCGTCGGGAGTATTGGTGTCATTATCACCGCAACCAGCCAGACAGCCCAGCATCATCATAGCAGCCAGCAAAAGCGCCAGATACTTTTTCATAATTGCTCTCTCCTTAACAATTTTTGTTGGAAGCATACACAAACGAAACACTTAGTGGTGCTTCCGCTTGTTCGTTTATTTTACCCCATTTAGAGAAGATTGTCAATCAAAAACAACACGGGACATTGGGAGCACGGTTGAGTTTCGTCATTTTGCCCAAGATTTCCAGATCATTTTTGGGTATAATAACGAAAACCGCCTCCTTTTTTATCCAGTGCCTATAGCCGCTCAGCAAATTTACGCTCTATCCAAAAAAATACTTTACACAGTTTCGGCGCTGTGATAAAATATAAGAACATGTCCAGGCGCTGTGTAACGGGAAACGCGGCTTTACCGCTATTCCTCAGCCCATTACTCGGACCTCGGATAAACGATTTTAGGAGGAATATTCCAAATGATTTTGAAGGAAGCCAAAACCCAAGTAATTGAAAAGAGCCGTCTGCATGAGACTGATACCGGTTCTCCAGAGGTTCAGATCGCCATCCTTACCGCTCGTATCAACGAATTGAACGAGCATCTGAAAATTCATCGCAATGATAAGCACAGCCAGCGGGGTCTGTTGAAGATGGTCGGCCAGCGCCGCCGTCTGCTGGCCTATCTCCAGCGGAAAGACGTCGCGCGCTACCGCGCCGCTGTCGCCGCCAATAACCTCCGTAAATAAATGGATAAAGGGGGGCGTTTTGCCCCCCCGTATTCCCTCCGGCAGCGCCGTTAGCAGTTGAAGGTGGGCGGCAACCACCCTCTGCTCAGCTTCAAATGCTAAGGGCCTCCGCCGGACAAGTTATCCGCTATTATAGAAAGGTGGTAAACCACAAATGGTGAAACACGCAACCTTCCCCCAACATCGAACCTACGAAACCACCCTGGGCGGCCGTAAGCTGAAGGTAGAACTTGGCAAAATGGCCGGTCTGGCCAACGGCGCGGCCCTGGTGTCTTTTGGCGATACCACCGTCCTTTCCTGCGTCACAATGGCGAAGGCTCCTCGGGACGGCATCGACTTTTTCCCTCTTAGCGTGGATTTTGAAGAAAAGCTTTACGCTGTCGGCCGCATCCCCGGCAGTTTCCTCCGTCGAGAGGGCCGTCCCGCCGAACGGGCCATTCTGGCATCTCGGATGATTGACCGGCAGATCCGGCCCTTTTTCCCCAGCGATATGCGCAATGATGTGTGCGTCAGCTGTACCGTTATGAGCGTGGACCATGACAATTCCCCTGAGATTCCCGCTATGCTGGGCGCTTCCATTGCGCTATCGGTGTCAGATATCCCCTGGCGGGGTCCCATTGCCGGCATCCAAATGGGCTACACCTCCGAAGAAGGCTATATCGTCTGCCCTAACAGCGAACAGCGCGGCCGTTCTCAGCTTCAGCTTACCGTAGCCGGAAGCATGGAGAAGGTGGTCATGATTGAGGCGGGCGCCGACCAGCTTCCCGACGATCAGATGCTAACCGCCATCAAAAAAGGCCATGAGGTCATTCAGGACTTGATTTTATTTATCCGAAATATCAAGGCGGAAAATTTCCAGGAACCGGCGGCTTATCCCAGCATGAAGGTGCCAGACGAGATGTTTGAAGCAGTGAAGGGCTATGCCATGAACGCCGTGAAAGAAGCGGTAGACACCGATGACAAAACCATTCGAGACGCCCGCATTGACGCCATTACTGCCGACGTCAATGAACATTTTGCGGAAATCTATCCTGATAGCGCCGCCCAATTGGGCGAGTGCATGTACAAATTGCAAAAATATGTAGTCCGCCGCTTGATTCTGGATGAAAACCGCCGGGTAGATGGCCGAAGCCTCACTGATGTGCGGCCCTTGGCCGCCGAGGTGGGCTTAATCCCCCGAGTCCATGGCAGCGGTATGTTTACCCGGGGCCAGACCCAGGTGTTGACCATTTGTACCCTGGGCACTCTTCGGGATGCTCAAGAACTGGACACTACCTTTGAGGAAACGGAAAAACGCTATATGCACCATTATAACTTCCCCAGCTATTCGGTGGGGGAGGCTCGCCCTGCCCGCAGCCCAGGCCGCCGGGAAATCGGTCATGGAGCTTTGGCCGAAAAGGCCCTTTTGCCAGTGATCCCCTCAGTGGAGGAGTTTCCTTATGCTTTCCGTCTGGTAAGCGAAGTGCTTTCCTCCAATGGGTCCACCTCTCAAGGATCTATCTGCGGTTCCACCCTGGCTCTGATGGACGCTGGCGTGCCCATCAAGGACCCGGTGGCCGGTATCTCTTGCGGTTTGGTCACCGAGGGCGACCGGCACATTACCTTTACCGACATTCAGGGCATTGAAGACTTCTTCGGAGATATGGACTTTAAAGTAGGCGGCACCAAAAAGGGCATTACCGCCATTCAGGTGGATATCAAAAACGACGGTCTCACTTACGAAATTATTGAGGAAGCCTTTGAAAAGACCCGTAACGCCCGCTTGGAAATTCTGGACGAGATTATGCTTAAGGCCATCCCCGCTCCCCGGTCTGAGTTGAGTCCTTATGCGCCCAAAATGTTGAAGATCAATATTCATCCCGATAAAATCCGGGAGGTCATCGGCAAAGGCGGCGCAGTGATTCAGAAAATTACCGCCGAAACCAACACCAAGATTGACATTGAGGACGACGGTACGGTCTGCATCGCCGCCATCAACACTGCCGATGGGGAAAAAGCCCGCCAGATGATCGAGGCGATCGCCAAAGACCCCGAGGTGGGCGATCTTTTCCTGGGCAAAGTCACTCGAATCATGAACTTTGGGGCTTTTGTAGAAATTGCTCCCGGCAAAGAAGGCTTGATCCGCATCAATCACTTGGACAACCGTTTTGTGGAAAAGGTGGAGGATGTATTGAACATCGGAGACGAAACCTGGTGTAAGGTCATCGAAATCGACGAAAAGGGCCGCATTAACCTCTCCCGCAAACAAGCTTTGAAGGAAATGGCCGAAAAAGGCGAATAATTCCCCGTTGTCCGGCGCATACCTTTCAGCATTTCACGCAAGCTAAATAAGGGGCAGGCTTCGCCTGCCCCTGTCGTATATTTCAGCCTCTTTGGGCTGGTCAAATCCAAAACGTCCGAGAAGCGGAAATATGAAGAAACGCGCACCTCCCCAACCGTATCCCTTCTTATTCAAAAAAACGAGGTGTTTTTACATGGTAGAAAAAATCACATTGCAAAACGGCATTCGTGTGCTCCAGGAACCGCTAAAACATGTGCGCTCCTGCGCCTTGGGCGTCTGGGCGGAAAACGGCAGCTGTCATGAGCCGGAAGCCTTGGGAGGTATCTCCCATTTTATCGAACACATGCTGTTCAAGGGCACTGAAAGCCGCACCGCTTCTGATCTGGCGCAGGCCTTTGATGCCATCGGCGGCCAAGTCAACGCTTTCACCACCAAGGAGCACACCTGTTACTATGCCCGCACTTTAGACACCCATGTAGCCGAAGCCGGCCGGCTGCTTTGGGATATGTATGCCCACTCGGCTTTCCGCCCAGAGGATGTAGATTTGGAGCGGGGCGTGATTTTAGAGGAAATCGGCATGTATGAGGATACGCCGGAGGATTTGGTCAGCGAAATTCTTTCAGCGGCGATCTATCCGGATCAGGCTCTTGGCCGGCCCATTTTAGGTACGCCTGAAAGCTTGAAAGCCATCGGCGCTCCCCAACTTACCGACTATTGCCGGAGCCGGTATGCCGGGAAAAACACCATTTTATCCATCAGCGGAAGCTATTCCCAGTCCGATCTGGAGGCCATCTGCCAGGCATTTTCTCAACTGCCCTCCGGAGAGCCGGTTGAACTTCCCGCCGCCCGCTATCAAAAAGCGGCGGCTGTCAAGAAAAAAGACATTGAGCAAAACCATCTGCTATTGGCTTTCCCCGGCTTGCAAGCCGACCATCCTCAGCGATATGCGCTGGCCGCTCTAAACAACATTTTGGGCGCGGGTATGAGCAGCCGGTTATTTCAGCGAGTACGGGAACGGAGCGGTTTGTGCTATTCTATCTATAGTTACACCAGCTTATATGAAAACGCCGGCCTTTTAGGGGTCTATGTGGCCCTGAGCCGGGACACGCAAAAGGCCGCTCTCACCATGATTCGGGAAGAGCTGGACCGGTTCTGCCAGGATGGGGTCACCCAAGAGGAGCTTTCCCGCACCAAAGAGCAGCTGAAAACCTCTCTGCTAATGTCGCTGGAAAGTACCAACTCTCGTATGTCCTCCATGGCCCGCAACGAAATGATCTACGGTCGCCAGCAAACCCCGGAGGAAACGGTGGCTCTTCTGGAAGCAGTCACCCAAGAACAGGTGGGCCAGTTGGCCCGGCAGCTTTTGCGTCCTGAACTAATGTCTTTTTCCGCAGTGGGCAAGGTGGACCCGGCAGAATCCTATCTGAAAATTTTTGGAACCGACGAATAGGTCTTGCCGTAACGCTGAGCGGAAATGAACTGGAAACTGCTTCCTCCCCTCATTTCTTTGGTAATTTCATTTTCCCCCTTTGGGGGTACATAATCAGGAGGCCCCTATGGACAAATTATTTTTAACAGCGCCCACCCTTGCATATGCAGATCAGGTGATGGCCTACCGGCAAGAAATGCTGGAGGCCGGCGATTCCTTAGATGGCTGCGCTGGTCTGGAAGAAACCGAGACCTATCTGGAATGGGCCGATTTTGACCGTCGTTTACAAGCCAAATATGGAAAAGGCTACGTTCCTTCCCAGGTTTATTTAGCGGTGCGCAAAAACGACCGCCGGCTGGTGGGGATGTTGGATTTTCGTCACCCGCTCTCTCCTTTTCTCCTCCAATACGGTGGAAATATTGGTTACAGCGTCCGTCCTGGAGAACGAAAAAAAGGCTACGCCGGCCAAATGTTAGCACTGATCCTTCCCATCTGCCGCCAGACGGGGGAACG
>CATJIY010000134.1 GCA_949740695.1 uncultured Eubacteriales bacterium | reverse complement strand
CAAAAATTTTTGTACAGCCGCTCTGCGGTAAGCTTTCCATAGGCTTTCTGGAGGGTGTCCAGCTCCGCCGCCCGCGCGGCGTCCATCGACGTCTCCAGCTGCTTGACGTTCAGCTCCCGCAGAATGTTCTCCACAGCGATGTCGCAAGTCAAGTCCCACAGGGGCCGGTTCACGCTGGGGGAGATAAAAGGGTGGTAGAACACACAGTGGAACACGCTGTGCAGATAGGCGTGGTTGAGAGTATAGCTCCCCTCCTGGTAGAGCTGGAAAATGTACTGCGGGGAAAAAAAGTAAAGGTGTTTTCCATCCGTCGATATCCGGGCAATGTCGATGGCCTGATAGGTCAGCTTACACAGCGCCAGGTCCATAAACCGCAGCGCCACCAGCAGCTCGCTCCGGGCGTACTGCAAAATCTGGAGCGCCAGCTTCGCCATCTGCGCTTCTTTGTTACAGTTCATAGTCGGTCTCCGTGAAGCCGATGGACCTGTTCTTATAGTTCATCAGGTAGCCCACGATCTCCGGCTTCTTCGAGGAGTTGGCCAGCTCCACCACCAGGTCGATGTTCTCTCCGGTGAACACCCCCAGCTCCGCCAGCACAGTCAGGCCGGCCAGGTCGTCGAACTCCACCACGATCTGAACCGCCTGCTCAGCATTCCGCTGCAGGTAGGAGAGGTAGGCGTCCCGATAGAGGGGGACCAGCTGGATAGCGGATTTCAGCCGGTCGGTGGCCACCAGAATTTTGTCCTTGGGCTCGGTGATAGCGGGAAACAGGCCGTCATACTTCACAAAGTCGAACACCGTTTTCTGCTGGCCGATTCGGATGCAGTCCATATACTGGCCGCGCAGATTGGTGCTTGGAGGGTCCTGCTCCTGGCCAGCCCCCGGCAGATAGACCACCGCGCGGCTGACCCCGTTTTCCGGCTGGGGAAATTCCACGCACAGGCGTTTGAGGTTTATGCAGCCCTGAAATGCGTTTTTTCCAATCTCTGTTACAGAGGCGGGGATGTGGACCTCCTCTACCGCGCTGCGGTAGAATGCCTCGGAGCAGATTTTGGTAACCTCCTCCGGCAGACGGACCACCGCGGCGTCGCCAAAGCAGCCCAGTACCCACAGGCCGGATTCCGTCCGGCGGCAGAGGACGTTATTTTCAATGTGGAAAGCGGAGTTTTCCCGGGAGAGCTGGATTTCGTGGATGTGGAATTCTCCGTTTTTCTTTCCGGTTCTGAAGGCCGCCGTGCCAATCTGCTCGATCCCCCTGGGGAGGCTGAAGTTTTTGATGGACGTTCCTTCAAAGGCCCTGTCCCCGATGCTGGTCAGGCTCTGGGGGAGCTGGATGCTCTTCAGGTTCATGCGGTCTCGGAACGCGCTGTCCCCGATGGTGCGCAGGCCCTCCGGCAGAAGAACCCGCTTCACGCCGGAAAGCCCCCGGAACACGCCCGGACCGATGGCGGTGGTCCCCTTCTCCACGGTGAAAGTCGCCTCTGACGTTCCCCCATAATCCCGTCTCAGATCTTGGGCATAGATGATCGCAAGTGTTTTCTCCCCGTTTTTCATGGTGTACAGGGCCTTACCGTCGGTGCGGAGCCAGGGATTGCCGAAGGAGATATCCAGCTTCTGTTCTGTGTCATGACTGCACAAGATACCAAAGCTGTCAGGGGCCAGCGTCTGGAGGCTGGCGGGCAGCTTGACGAGAGAAATGGGGCAGTCCTCAAAGGCGCGGGGACCGATATGCTCCAGCCCCTCGGCAAAGACCGCGTCAGCGAGCTGGTTGCAGCGGAAAAACGCCTTTTCCCCGATGATCCGAAGACCTCTGTTAAAGCGCACCGCTTGCAGTCCGGTGCCGGCAAAGGCCGCCGTCTCGATCGCGGTCAGCGAGTTCGGGAGAGTGATGCCGGTCAGCGAGCTCTGGTTCTCGAATACGGAGAGGCCAATGACCTCCACCCCCTCCGGAACCACATAGTGCCCCAGCTCGCCCAGGGCCAGGAGCAGCGTCTTTCCGTCTGCGGAGAGCAGGCTGGTCCCCACCGCCCGGAAATTGGGGTTCTCCGGGTCCACTGTGAGCGCCTGTAGCCCCCGGCCGGATCTCCGACCGCCGGTAAACTGGTCATACGTTCCGGAAAAGAAAGCCTGCGGAGAGACATACTTTACAGACTTCCCGAGATGCAGCGTTTCCAGCTGGGCGTCCCAGAAGGTCCCCCTGGTTATTTTCTCGATCCCATCAGGGATGCTGACTTCCTTCAGGCCAATACAGCCGATGAAAACGGCGCCGGGCAGCGAGGTCATCCCCTGGGACAGCCGGATCTTCCGCAGGCTGATACAGCCCTGGAGCGCCCTGTTGTAAAGATGGGCCACGGTATCGGGCAGGATCAGCTCGGTCAGATAGACGTTGTTCCGGAAGGCCCCTCTGTGGATGGCCGTCACCGGACAGCCCTCGATATAAGCGGGGACCGTTACCACGTCGTCCCGCCCGAGGTAGCGGATAATGGAGACTAGGCCTTTGTCGTTGACCGTATAGTCGAACTGACTGGCGTCTGTGACGTTTTCCGGCTACGTATAGTCCGCCGGCAGGACCGGGACTTCCTCCGAACACGCCGCGGGCTGTGGAGATCGCCGCCGCCTGGAAGTCCTGCCTGCTGCCAGGACTCCCAACTGCTGGAAATACTTTGTCGGCGTCATGCCGAACAGCTCCTGGCATCGGTTTTGAAAGGTCTTCAGCTGGCTCTTGTACTCCGGGTTCTCAAAGATCAGCGCCCCCAGAGCCTTGGGCTTGGGATGGGTCTTGTACTTCTCCACCAGCGCGTCCAGCATGGGCTGAAAATCGGTGAGGAGCCGGCCGCCGGTAGAGGGGGTGTACTCGTAGCCGTAAGCGGTCAGGAAGGACTGCATGTCGGGATAGCCCAGCCAGCGGTAGACCACGGAGATATCACCGCTCAGGTTTTTGTGGTCCGCCTCGATCATCCGAACCAGAACATGGTCCGGGTAATACTCCTCCAGGCGCCGCAGGATATTCTCCCCCTTGTTTTTGATGATGTCCGGCTCGTTCCCGGGGGTGTACAGCACGCTGTCCCGCAGCTCCCGCACCTGGCTGCCGAAGATCTTGACAATGCCCCGGGAGGCGAACAGCTCCTCCACCGTGGCGTATCCCGCCTGGCGGTACAGCTGGGCAAAGCGATCCCGCAAATAGCCGTTCAGGGCGTCCAGCCCAAAGATCTTGTGCTCCGGGTGGTATTTCTCCAGCCGGGCAAACGCCCTGTCCAGCGCTTCAGCCAGCTGTCTGTCTGTTTTCGTTGGTTCGCTCATATTCCATACCCTCCTTTAAGTGATTCTCTGTTCGCTCAGTTCCTCTTCCGTTCCCAATTTGACGTACAAGCTGCCCCGAGTGGCGCCCGACAACGGGCCCTTTGACATATGTTCCGTCCGTTAGCACTGTGGGCAGCTTCTCCGGCGGGGCGGAGGAGGTCAGATCTAGAAGTCAACAGAAAAAATAATGCCTGGACACACTACCGTAGCCCGTACCGCCGGGCGATCTCCTCTAACTCCTCGGAGTCGGCGTTTCGAATCTCCTCCGTGTCCAGAAGTATGGGCCCCAGACCGGAGAAAGCTCCGGCATACGCCTCGTCCAAAAGCTCCCGGCGCAGGGCCTCGGTGTCATTATACATAGTGTGTTCCTCCTGTCAAAATAAGATTTGGTTTCTTCCACTGTGGCTTCAAAGGGGATTATCTATTTTGTTTATTATAACACCAAGGTTACAGGTTCGAATTTACAAACTGGCAAAACTGTCTTCAAAAAGCTGTACGAGGATCGGGTTCTCGGCCACCTTTCGGTGGAACAGTTCCAGACGCTGTCCGGTGGCTACACAGCGGAGCAGGAAAAACTGACGGCAGAGATCCCGGTAAAGGAAAGTGCCATCCAGAAACTACGGGATACGGTTTCCAGCACCGATGGGTTCATCGCCAAAGCCAAGCGGTACATGGATATTACGGAGTTGACGCCGGAGCTGCTGCGGTTGTTCATCCAGAAGATCGTGGCGCATGAGAAAAGCACGAAATATTCCAAACATTCGGAGCAGACCGTGGAGATTCATTACGCCGACATTGGCTATATCAGCGGGGGAACCCAGCAGGACGAGAAAAGCCCCCGGCAGGAAATCTCAGCGTAATTCCTGTCGGGGTACTTCCTCAAATCGTAGATACCCCTGACAGGGGGAAGCCAAAGCCCACGGTGTTTTTCTTGCCAAAATAAGCGCTGATGAGAGAGGTCTTTTTGAAACCCTATCTTCCCAAACAAATGGTTCGGTAGCTGGGAAGAAAAATTTTTAAAATCAGCCTTGCAGGCCTCGAGCCTGCCTGTTCATATCTTCTACAACGATATCAAAAATTTCCCCCAAGTTGGAACAATACTCTAGAATTTTCCATGGTTCGTTGGTATGGAAATGGAGCTTTATCAAAGCGCTATCACCTGCTACCAGCAGGCAGTCGCCGGGAAAGTGGGTGGCGATATCATTGTGAATAACGTTTTCATCTAGGCCCGTTCCCTCCAAAAGCAACTGGGTATCATAGCGGAATTCCATGGGATCCCCCTTACATCATCTGACGGCGGCGCTGAATATTTTTTCGCTGCATGGCAAAGATTGCACCCAAGAGCCGATCTTGTTCCTTTTCTTCCATCCGTTCAAACTGACAGCCATGAAGCTGACCGTCACTACGGCGAACACGACAAGTAAAAGAAAAAGTCGGTTCGCCTGGGATCAGTTGAGCGCCAGTAATCATCAGCAATTCATCTGCTTGGAACTCTTTTTCGCAAAGGAAGCAGAGACCACCGCCACTGATGTCCATGATTTGGCAGGGTACAGTGGTGCCGCCGCTCCCGCGATAGGGTCCCACCAGCGCGTTGCTGGAAACTTCCTGGCGGAAGAAGGTCCGATTTTCTTTGGTAAAAAGGTTTGCCAAGCGGTCAATTTTCCAAAAAAGTTCGGTACTACCGCATACTTGTCCTAACAGCACCGCTGAGCGGATATCGGTAAGAAAATACCGCAACTTGACTTCGGTATTATAAAGCACCGGCGGAACTTGCAGGCCGGCGGCTTCTGTGATTTCTACCACTTTGCCGTCAAATTTGCTGACTCGACCCAAAAAGATCAATTTGTTATCACTATTCAGGACTTCTACAGATAGACCGGGGGATAATTCAATCTTTTTTTCTTCGGCGGGCATGATGCCGCACCTCCTTTAAATGTTTGAAAAATTGCAAGCGGCTTTAAGCGTTAGCTTAAGGTCAATACTCGATGGAGAATCACCGCCATTTCCGCCCGGCTGATGCTGCTGGTAGGTTGAAGCTTACCGCCGCTGCCCTGAATAATTCCCAGCTGAATCAAAGCGGTAACTGCCGCTCGCGCGTAGCCGGATACCTGACCACCGTCGCTAAAAGCGGAAAGATTGCCCCCCGTGGGGAACTGCCGGCCAGCGTAAGTCATAGCTCGCTGAATCATGACCATAGCGTCTTGGCGAGAGAGGGAAGCATTGGGGGAAAACCGGCCGTTATTACCAGTAACCAGCCCCAGCCGCTGGGCCGAAGCGATAGCGCCAGAATAATAGCTGTTAGCAGGTACGTCGGTAAAAGTGGAAACGCCATTTGGCGTGATGCCAAAAGCCCGGCAAAGCATCAGGGCAAAATCACCCCGGCGAATGGATTGGCCGGGACCGTAATTACCGCCGCCAGTACCTTGGACTACATTGGCCCGATAAAGGAAGGTAATGGAGGGACTGGCCCAGCTGTAACCTGAGAGATCAGCAAAGATGGAATAGGCTGAAGCGGGAACCAGAGCCAGCTCTACCGTTCCCGCATATTGGGCTCCGGAAGTATCATAAGCGGTGTAATAAAAGATTGCACGGCCCTCGTATCCCGCCTTAGGAATAAAGGTTAGCGCACCCAGACTGGAGCCGGCGGCGTAATCCACGCTTACGGAAGCGGCAGTTCCCGGACGAGAAGGACTCTCATAATTCAGCCGGAGGCTTCCTGTTGCAGAGGAGGGGAAATTGGTAAACCGAATGTGAGAAAGCGTGGTGCCCAGATAGTCTGAGCACACCTGGCGGAAATCGCTCTCCTGAAAAGTCACCGGGAGCACATCGCCTGCATAACGGATAACGCTTACTTGAGGTTGAGAAACTGTGATATCTACTGTTCCGGTGTAGCGAATACCGCTGGTGCTCCAGCCGGTATAGCGAAGGGTGACGTTTCCGGTGTACCGCTCCACAGGAACAAAATACACCTGGTCCAGCGACAAATCTCCGCCAGTGCGGTAATAGCTCTCGTCAGCAGCCACTTTGACTCCGGGAGACTGGGCGCTTTGATACCGGTGGTACAAAACGCCTGCCGAAGAATCGGGTAGCTCAAATCGGACGTAGTTCAAGGGAGCGCCGGTAATGGTCTGGCATACCCGGTCAAAATCAGAGGAAGACATGGCTTTTCCCCGGCCAGAAAAAGCGGTATAACGAATTTCGCCGCCCCCCTCAATGGAAATTACTACCATTCCTACAAAAGGATAGCCGGTAGCGTCCTCTCCGGAGAAGGGGATGTAAACTTGGCTGGAAGAAACTCCTTCTGGCACATAAGTCAGGCGGGAAATGGAAGTTCCAGAGGAGCCTCTGGTATAATGTGTGTTTTTGTTGGCGGGGGTGCCCCGTCCAGTGTTTTCATTATAATTGACGTATAGCTCGCCTTCGTCCGGTAAGGTAAACCGGAGAAAACTCAGAGGTTGGCCGTTCGCTTTCAGACAAGCTTCATTAAAATCAGCCGCCTCAAAGGGCACTGGCTGGCCCGCAAGGGAAGTATAAAGAATTTGACCCTCGCCGGCTTCTCCTTCCACTGTGACTTGCACCGTTCCCTCAAAGGAACGGCCGTTGGTTGTGTAGCCAGTAAAAGGAATCATCACGTCTCCAGAAAAGCCCTGGGCCACCGAAAAATGTACCTTGGACAGCAATAAACGGTCCCGGCCAGTGCGGTAGTACCGGTCGCTTGCGCTCACCAGCTGATTTTCTTCAGTGGGATCATAGATCAGTTGGCCTTCACTGGCGGCAGGCAGGGTGAACCGTACATAGTCTAAAGTCACCGCGAGGCCGGGAAAAGCCTCTTCCATGGCGTTTTGAAAATCCTTCACCTGAAAAGCAATGGTAGTCTGTTGACGGGTAGTGTAACGGACACTGCCGCGCTCGGCGCTGGAGGCTCCCGCCACCGTAATGGTCGCTTGACCAGAAACCACCGCGCCAGTGCTGCTCACGCCACGATAGGGAATTACCACTTTTCCAGCGAAGCCATCGGCGGGAAGAAATGTCACTTGACTGATACTGGGGGCGCCTACCACATAGTAGCGGCCGGTGCCCACCTTTTCCGCATAGATACCGGCGGTGGCGTAATTATAATACAAGGTGCCTTTAGCGCTGTCTGGCAGCGTAAAGGTGAGATAACTCAGGCTGTTTCCAGTACGGGACTGACAAAAGGCGGAAAAGTCCCCGCCCCGGAAGGTAATCGCTTCTCCGGGTTGGGCGGAATACGTCACGTCCGCCATGCCTTCGGTAGTAAGGCGAATCTGCCCGGTGAAAAAGCGCCCAGAGGCGTCCAGCCCGTTATAACGGATCACCGCCGTTCCGGTAAAGGTGGGATTGGGAACAAAGCAAACGTTTTGAATCTGGCGGCGGCCATAGCCGGAAGTCAGGTAGTAAGTTTCTGAGCTGCCCACGCCAAAGCCGTGGTTATCCGAGGAAACATAGTTGTAATATAAGGTGCCCTGAGCAGGGGCTACTGAAAGATTGCTGATCCGGTCCAAGGGCTGCTCCAATACCTCTTGGCAGCAGCGTTCCAGGTCGGAAAGAATGGTAGACAGGCTAAATTGTCCTCCTGCCGCCACTGAACCGGTGATGGTGTTGGCGGTGTTTTCCACAACGGTAACTTCACAACTGTCAGAAAAGGTGTCTGATGTGACGGTGATTCGCGTGCGGCCAGGGCTGCGGCCGGTGACTCGGCCATTGCTGTCCACATCGGCAATACTAGGGTTGCCGGAGGTCCAGGTAAGGACGTTACTTACGCCATAGGTCCGAGCGGTGAGCTGTTCTTCAGCATCCATCACCAAAGTGATTTCATTTTTATTCAAAGCCACGCCTCGAACGGTAATGGCGCAGTCGGCGGTTTTTTGGTTGGCCCCCGAGCCAATAGAGGCCCGAAGGATGACCTGTCCTGCGCTTTTGGCAGTAACAGTGACCTGGCTGCCTTTGGTAGACGACAGGGTTACTAACTCCAGATCCTTTTTGGCGTCTTCAGGGTAAACCAAAGACCATTCCACCCCTTCCCGATCGGTATTAACGCCGGGCGTTAGCGTAGCGGTAACGGTACGGGCAACGCCATTGGGATCTAGTTCCAGCTCTAAGGGGAGGACTGCGATGTTGGAAGCTTCAGCATAGCGGACAGTGACCTGGACAGTAGCGTCGTAATCCCGACCGTCTACAGTAGCGGTAGCGGTAATGTTTACGGTTTGGCCGGCCTTCAAGGGCTCCAGTACCAGCGTGTCAGTATTGCTGTCTGGGGCGAAAACCAACGGATCGCTACTGGCCCAGGCCCAGGCGACTGTTTTGTCAGCGGGGACGTTTTCCAGGGTGGCTTTCAGTGTGGCGGGTTGACCCATAGTGACGGTAGTGGGGCCTTCAATTTTAACGGAAAGGCTCTTGACCTCCGGCGCATCGTCGCCGGGGGCGCCGCCGTCCTCCGGCGAAACGCCGGAGACGGCAATACCAATGGAGTTATCGGCAAAGGCCGGGACCGCTAGGGAAAGCGTCAACGCGGCTCCCAACAAAAGGGCGCAGAAACGGAAAAATAAGTTGTGTTTCATGGTATTGGCTCCTTTATCGGTCGCGCCACTCATAAGTGAAGCTGGGATAGGTCATGCCCAAATCAACAACGGGTGCGTCTGGGTTGGTATCGGCGTTTTGGCTCTTTGCAAGGGCGTTAAATGTCAAATACAGCTTTTTTCGGTCACTGTTACTGCTGGCGTCACTAACCCAGCCGTCATCGAACAGAATAATCTCATAATTATGCCGGACATTCTCAAATTTGATCGTAATAGTAGAACCAAATCGCGTACAAGTTAATTTCATATACTGGCCAGCAGTTCCCAACACATCTACAATGTGCGTAATGGCAGAATTCTTGTCAGCCTCCGTTTTGGAACCCAAAGTAATCAGCTGCCGTTCAATGTTATCGCCAATAATCAGCTGATAGATTCGTTCGTCAAAAGTGAGGGTAATTTCTCCGGAATACCAGTAATTCATGGATTCTGCGGGATTGCTCCAGTTGGACATCGGAACGTTGTGCATGTCTTTAGAAGTACCAGCAAGTTCGTCAAGGACGGTGCTCAAACGAATAAACTCGGGGGCTTCCTTGTCGGGGATATGCACATTTTTTACCGCCTTGAAGCCATAGATAGAACCCTGATCGTTTCTGGCGGCGGCCAGGAAATAATATTGAGTCTCGGGCAGCATATATTGCGTGCAATCTACTGATCTGGCAGTATTGGCTGGCAGCGGATTATAAGGCAGCTGGCCCCGGCCCGCATAGTTGACGTCGCCGGTGATCTGTCCTTGGATACGGCCAAGGACTTCCTGATAAGCGGCGCTGTCTACCGCGATATAGTGGTCAAATACCGATTGCTGGCTGCCGGGCATTGAGGTTAAAAGCGCGTCGAGAACAGTGGGATTGCAGGTGGTAACCTCTTCTGTTACTGCGGGAACCTTAATGGTAACGCCATCATCTTCGTATACTGCCGGTACTTTTATGATGGTTTCCGTTTTGATAAGATGGGGAAACAGGACCTTTGGGTCGTATCCAGTTACCGTTTGATCCCGATAAGTTTCAAAGGGATGCTTCAGCATGGGAAACAGAGAATCGTTGGCGTAAAGAATCCAGTCTACAATGGCGTTGGTGGAGGTCGTTACGCTGACGTTGGGGCTGTTTTCCTCCAGCTTAACAGTAGGCGTGTTGACGTCCTGGGTGGTGAACTGGAAGCAATATACCGGGGACAGCACGCCGGAATCCCCTCGGATAACAAATAAAGCGTAATAAGTGGTCTGAGACATCAGGCCGGTAACCATCCGGTTGGTAGTTCCAGTACCGCCTTGAATCATACCGGTTTTAATGGCTGAATCCCAAGTGGGGTCGGGCAAAAAGATTTCCAGATTGTTAGGCTTATCTACCGTAAAATTGCCGTCTGGACTGCCTTGTTTGGGCGGAATCGAGGACGTGGGCGTTACCACCTGGTTATTTTTTTGTACATCCAGATAGGGCTGAATGGTGACTTCGGGATCAACGCTTTTAATGGGCGCCAGAACGTAATAAACCTGGGCCGAGCGTTTCAGCTGAATGGACATATTGACAAAGGTATCTCCGCTGTCAAAGGTGGGATAATTGCCCACAAAGGAAGGCGCTTGATTGTCGCTGAACTGATGGAAAATATTAAAGCTGGAAGGGTTGTGAATGGCTTTGACGCCGCCTTGATCCAGAGACTGACTGGTGTAAGTCTCCCAGTTGGAGGTGGTGGGCTGGCGGCCCAGATTCAGCAGGTTTCCGCTAGGTCCGGCGGGAACCGTCACCTGGAGGTCCACGCGCTGGCTCCAGTCTTTAGGATCGGTTAAAGTACCAATTTGAGTGACCGAGATGGCGTACTCATAGGTATAGGCGTCTTTCAAGTTGTTTAGCTGTTGGAAGGTCGTGGAATTTCTGGCCCGCAGAGTCATGCTGGATCCCATGGACACGTCGTCAGTTGTGGTAGCGCCCATATTGCCTAATTTATACCAGCCGTTTCCAGCGGCGGTCAGGCTGGCAGTTGCCGGATCATTGGTGACGACGGCGCTGCCGTTTCTCACC
Source organism: uncultured Eubacteriales bacterium (assembly GCA_949740695.1). GTDB lineage: Bacteria > Bacillota > Clostridia > Oscillospirales > Butyricicoccaceae > UBA4644. Next base: position 9,534 of record CATJIY010000134.1, on the reverse strand, counting down.
CGGATATATACGTCGTACAACACGGTCTGATTGGACCAGAGAATTAGGTCGTAAAACATATTTTCCGGAACGCTTCCAGCTGAGATTGGGTGCAGCTGGAAATTCATATGAACGTCTACATCCTTGGCGGTGGTTCCGGTTCCGGTTTGAGGCTTACCGCCAGTGATACCTTCCTGGGTCAGCCGGACGGTAGCAAAAACGGTGGTAAAGCTGGGGAGATCCTGAGGATTGGGCCGGATCACGTTTTTATCCGCGTTGTTGGAAGTATCGGTGATGTTGCGGATGCGGAAAAAGTAGGTATTGCCGCTGGAAAGGCTGATGTTTCCCATGCCCGCGGGAGTTTCGCTGGCGGTAGCATTTTTAAAGATCAGCTCGGTGCGGCCTTCGTTGACTTTCACCTCTACATCCTCATAGCAAATCCAGTCGCCGGTGAGGTTGCCGGCCCGCACTTGCTCCCGGGTAACTGCTTTGATCTTGGTTTCCGGGTAGCGGGTTTTGTCATAAAGCTCGATATCTCGAGTGAGAATGTTGGTCAGCTGAGTTCTGGCGTTGGTACGTTCGGTTTCAGAGGCTGTAGTGCTGTTGGCAGTTGCATAAAGCTCAGAGAGAATCTTCCGGTCGGTGAGATCCTGGACGCCCTCGCTGAATACGATCGTCACATCGGTATCCGGCCGGGGTTCCTTGCCCTCCTCATCCGAAGTCCGGTTAAAGACTTGGCTGATCTGAGGCGGCTCGTTGTCCAAAGTGTGAATGGTAATCATCTTCACTTCGGCGGTGTAGTTGCCGGCAGTGTCCTTGGCCATATAATACAGATCATAGGAGGACTGGCCCTGGAGACCGGTAACGTTCAGCGTAACGTCTCGATTGGCAGTGGCGCTTACTTTGCCGGAGCGCAGGCAGTTCATTCCATATTCTACCTGCATTTTAGCGGTATCACTGGTGAGGGCAGGCTTGGTGGTCTGTCCAGCCAAGGGCTTGGGATATTCCTCGCCATGCGGAACGACGGCCCAATAGATGACGCCATTTTCATTCAAGGCGGCCAGCAGGTTCACGCTGGTGGGATTGATGGCGTTTACCGTCGGCTCGGTGAGGAACAACGGAGGCGTACCGTCCACTGTTGTGGCGGTCAGGCGGCGGACGCCAGAGTTACGGGTGCCGTCAGCATCCACCAGCACTAAATAAATGTCATAGGTTTCCAGCTCTTTCAGGGTTTTGCTGTTGGCGGTGAACGTGGTGGTACTGTTTTTCAAAACCTCAATGGAACCATAGCCCAGATTGCCGCTGATGGCCCCTGCCTTAAAGTCATCTAACGTGGGGGTTGTGCTGCCTTTGGGTAGAACGGCGTAATAAAGCAAGCAGTTCTTATTGGGCATAGCGGTGATCTGGATAGAATCCTTGGTGATCTTAGAAATATAAGGATAACCGCTGTTAAAGTTGGGAACAGTGTTGTCCGGCGTGCTGAAAGCATAGATTTTCAGCGGGCTGCGCTGGTTTCGGTTATCCGTCATAATGGCGGTCAAATAATAAGACCCATCGGGGGTTAGCCCAGAAATAGCGGAGACTGTCTCGGTATTGGAAGCGTTGATGGCGGTGGTGCCCTGCCGGATGATCTTACCGGGCGTACCGGAAGGCTCCAGCAGATCTTGTTCAGTGGCGGATCCATCCGCCAGAGCGGTAATGGCCCAATGGACGGTGCCCCGCTTGTTGGCGCTGAATACCGTGTCGGCCGAAGTGGCGGCCACGTTTTTGGTACGGGGATAGCCTGCCAGCAGCCGGGGCTCCTGGGAGGATTCCTTGGCGGTAACCGAATCCATCATTTCGCCGTTAATATTGGCGGATGCGCCCGGGCGGATGATGATTTCATCTGGCAGCTGGGCTACGGTAGATCCGTCGCTGCTGATTTGAATATGAGCAATGCCGCCCACACCGGTAACATTGGTGGCGGTGTCCAGATTGAGCACGTCCACCCGGCCGCCGTTTTCAATAGCCAAAGAGGAACCGACGCCCTCTTCATCCATATTGATAACGGCGGCTTTGCCTTGGGTCATGGTCAGCACAGCGTTTGGCGTGCGGTTGGTGACTTCTTCAATGTTACCTGCCAGCTGAAGAATCAAGCCAGGTTCGCCGTCGGTTTCAATGTGCCGCAAACCAAGGCCTTCGGCGGTCATATCCTCCAGCAGAGCGGAGGAGCGAACGATGGTTTTATCAATGGCAGTATCGCCCTCCGCCCGGAGGGTGAGGAACTGATCGTTCATGCTGTCCACCACCATATTATCGGCGGTGACATTTCGCAGCAGGATGGAGCTGCCGCCTTGGTGGCCCTCGCCGGCACCGCTAACTACAATCCGACCCAGAACCGAGACGTTTTCCAGCAGCACATCCCCCAGACCCACGCCTCCAGTGAGGTAAAGATCGCCGGCAATGACTGTATTTCGAAGCCGGACGCCAGGGACCGAGATGGTTAGATTGCCATAAACGCTGCCTAGGCTGGTTTCTCCCGGCCGGTTAATCAGATTGCCGACAGCCCGCACCAGCATGGCGGAAACTTCTCCACGGGTAATCGCCCGTTGAGGACGGAAGGAACCGTCGGTATATCCGCTGGCGATGCCCATTTCCGAAGCAGCCTGGATATAACCCCGGCTCCATTCGGCCAAGTTTCGGCTATCGGAAAAGCCTAAGGCTTCTCCTTTTTTTTCAGGAATACGTAAATTGCGGCACAACAGCACCACCGCTTCTTCCCGGGTCAGCGACTGGGTAGGGGAAGCGGTGGTAGAAGAAGTACCCTTAAAGTAACCGGTATGGTAGGCAAAGCCGATGTCGTCGGAATACCAGTCACGAGAAGTCACATCGGTGAAGGGGGTGTCCCCGCCTTCCGTATAGCCGAAAGCCCGGTTGACCATTGTGACAAATTCCGCCCGAGTGATTTGCCGGTTGGGGGCAAGATTGCCGGCGACGTCCCCGCGCAGCACGCCCCAAGCCACCAGCTGATCCATATATGGATCGGCCCAGGAAGCAGCCTGGACCGGGACCGCCAACGAGGGAAAAAACCCGCACAGCAGCGCCAGAGCCAACAGGGCCGAGACCGCTTTCTTTCCAAAACCTTGTCTACGTTTTGTCATTTTGTGAAATCCTCCTGAACTGTTCCATGGGGGGCGCAACCCCCCGGGTGTGCCGCCTTTCTAGGCGAGCCGTATGAAAATATCTAGAACCAATGCGAAACGACAGATCAATACAACCTGCCTTTTAAAGCCGCTGTTTGGCCTGGGCGTTCCGATTTTGCAGTTGAATACCAAAGACTGCCTCCCGCAGCAAAACTTCTTCGTCATGACACATATTATCAAATTTCACTGCGTAAGCGGGTTCTTGGCGGCCAGCAACCTGCCAGGTGCGAAGCAGCTTACAGGCAAGCACCACCGGTTCCATGGTGATTGGGACGACCACTTCCAGCGACTCGCCCAGAGATAGGCGTTCCTGACAGAAAAAAGCCACGCCGCCGCAGCTGATGTCGATGGATTCTATTTCCCTGCGGCCCCGCCAACGTCCGGCGCGGGGATAGATAAAGCTTTGGAAAACCGCCGGCATCCGCAGATTGCGCCGGGCCTCGGCGTCCAGCGTTTTGACTTTGGAAAGGGTAAGCACGTCTTCCCGGTGTCCATCAATCCGGCCTAAGAGGTTAGGCGCGCCGTCGGACATGCCTACCAGTTGGAGCAATTCGTGATCCAAAACCTCTCGGATTTTATCTTCCAGCACCCGCAGTTGCAGCACTTCCCATCCGGGAGGGCTTTCTAACAGTCCTTTGGCGATGGGATCGCCTGCGCTGTCTAACAAAAGGTATTGCAGTTTGGTCTGACTCATTGGGGCACCTCCTGATTTTCGGGTTCATTTTCCATCGCCGCCGGTTCAGCGGATTCTTCTTGAAGGGCGGGTTGGACGTTTGCTTGAAGAGCCTGATTGGGATCAAAGTGCAGGAAATAGACATAGATTTCCACGATTGCTTTATACAATTCCTGGGGAATTTCTTGACCCAGCTTAAGCTGGGTAAGAATGGTGGCCAGCGAATTATCCTCATAAATTGGGACGCCATTGTCCGCGGCCACTTCTACGATTTTTTCCGCCAGATAGCCCATCCCGGAAGCTACCACCACCGGAGCGGCGGCGTCGGTACCATATTGGAGGGCCACCGCTTTTTTTGCCGAGCTTCGCGTTCTGTTAGACCTTGACATTGATGCAGTTCTTCCCTTCGAAAATTTTGGGGAACACCTCGGTTAAGGTTACTGGGCGTTCCATTTTGGAAACGTTGATCTGAGCGGGCGATAGGCCGTTTTGCAGCAAAATACCGGATACCGCCTGTTCCATTTGTTGAGAGAAAAGCGCGGCGGCTTCAGGACAGGCGATATGCACCGACACTTCTTGTTCCCGGCTGGTGAGGATCACGTCAAACAGGCCCAAAGACTGAACGTCGATTTTAAAGAGCATGCGCACCCCGCGCTTTACTTTCCCACCCGGAGAGGCGGAGGAATCCTGATCGTCTGGATCCACCCAAAGCTCGGAAAAAAGAGTTCGTCCGTTCATCTCAATGGGAATAAGGTAATGATTTACCGGCATGTAAACGCTTTCGTTAATCAACATGGCGGCTACCAGCTGTTGAAAGATCTGTTGGGTTTCAGCGCTGCCTTCCCCTCGGAGGGCCAGCGAGGCTGCGGAAGAGAGGTGGTTGGCAAACTTAGCGGCCTCTGGAGAAACGTTTTGTTCTTCCTGCTGGAGCAGCGTCAACAGAGCTTGGTCGTCCATCCCCCCCAGCTGCTCCCGCAAAGTGCCGTAGCTTTTAAGCCGGTGAAAGACGTGGAGCAGATTGTCTCCGGAGCCGTTTTCATATCGGGTCATGTCCAGCGTTAATAGGGACAGCAAGCTTCTGGCCGTCCCTAGATCGTGGGTCTGGGAAACATAATTGGACATGTGAGGCAGGGCCTCTTGGCGCAAAAGCTGCAAAGCCCCCTCCCGGTCGCCGGCGGCAATGGCGTTTTCCAGCCGGGCGGCGATATCCCGCAAGGGTTCGGCCCAGGTTTTGGGCATAGCGTCGGCCATGCCGGACAGATTGCGCATCAGGTTTTTTTCGATATGGGCGGTGGAGGAATAATCGGAATAGCTCTTTAAAAAGGCGAGAATATCCTGCCGGACCCCTTCGGAGGCTGCCTTGTCGTAAGCCCCCCGCAAAAGGGCGAACAGCGCCCCGCCAAATTTGGTGCCCGACTGAACCTGGCCGGTGAAAAACTTTAGCAGCTGGGCAGGGTCCATTTTCAGCATCTCTACCGCCTGGGAAAGCTCCTCTGCGATTCCCTGACTGAGACCGGAAAGGACGGTCACCCCTTCCCGCAAAGAAAGCAAACGGCCCAGGCCGCCAGCCAGCGCCCCGGTTTCCCGCAGGCGCTGGATAAAGGTTTGGAAATTGGAGTCATAACGAATCTGGCCGCCTTCGGTCAGATTGCCGTTGTCTTGCTGTTCGGTGCGTCCGTCTGGCCGGACGACTTTTCCGGGGTCAGGAACGTTTTGCACTTGCGTGTTGTTGGGGGATATGGGAATATTTCGATTGGTTGCGGCGTTGTCATACCCCGGGACGGGGTTGGTCGCGCCCAATAATTCAGGCATGATGAGCACCTCTGTGATTCAGACTAGAAAACCGGGTAGCTGCCCGGACAGGCGGAAAAATTCCCGGCTTTGATGCCGGACCGGCAGAACTGGCGGCGAAAAACAACTGAAAAGTGGAAGCGGCTTTCTTTCTATAACGGGGAAATGTGGATTTATTCCCGCTTTCCCTTTGGAAAACTATTATGTTTCGTTGGGAAATGCCGATAAACAAAAAAGATACTAACGAAGGTGGTGCACTTAATGGGCAGTGGCAACGATATTTTAGACATGTATATCTATGAAACCAACACATTGCTCGAACAATTAGAAGGCATTGTTTTGGAGGCGGAGAAAGAGAGCGCGTTTTCTCAGGACAGCGTAAACGAGATTTTCCGCATTATGCATACCATCAAAGGATCTTCTGCGATGATGGAGTTTGATACACTGGCCACCGTGGCCCATAGGATCGAGGATCTGTTCTTCATCATCCGGGAAAAGACCATGGATGTGGTTTCTCAAGGAGACCGGCCCGCGCTGTTTGATCTCTTATTCAAATCCATAGACTACTTCCGCGGGGAAGTGGAAAAAGTGGAGGCCAGTCAGCCTCTTGATAAGGATATCGACAGCTTCTTATCAAATATTAATAGTTTGATTGCTAAAATTCAAGGTAATCCTGTCCAGGAGGAAGCGCCTCCCCCGTCCAAGGCGCCGGCCGCCGATTCAGCGGAGGCCGGCCCGCGTCATGCCGATCCCTCGGGGGCCTTTGCCAGCGATAAGAATTATCCTTATGAGCTGTACCTCACCTTTGACGAAGGCTGCGGCATGGAGAGTCTGCGGGCCTTTATGTTGGTAACGGCAGTGCGAGATTTTTGTGCGGAGAGTGAGTTCACTTTTCAGCCGGCAGATGTAGAAACCAATCCAGGCACGTCTGAATTCATCATCGAAAATGGCTTTTGCATGCGGTTTAAAAGCCCGGAACACCGGGAGGGAGCCATTGGGGTGGCAAAATCTTCCGGAGCGATTCAGTCTTATCAAAGCCATGATTATGAGCCTCCCGCTCCTGTTGAGGAGGAGCATGCGCCTCCGGCCGCCGCTGGCGTTCCCGCCGGGGGGCAGGCTGCGGGAGCCGGCCAGCCGGCTGATGCCAGCCGCCATCCAGGCAACCAGCATGCGCCTAAGGAGAGCCTGATTAGCGTTAGCTTGTCCAAGCTGGATCAGCTGGCCGCGGTAGTGGGCGAGATCGTCATCACCGAATCTATGGTCACGGCTTCTCCAGATCTGAAAGGGCTGGAGTTGGAGAACTTCACCAAATCCGCCCGCGAGCTGCGCAAGCTTACCGACGAATTGCAGGACGTCTCCATGACTTTGCGGATGGTGCCGGTGTCTAATGTGTTCCAGAAAATGACCCGTATTGTGCGGGATATGACCAAAAAGCTCAACCGTCCGGCTAAGCTTACCCTGCTTGGAGAAAATACCGAGGTGGATAAAACCATCGTGGATTCCATTGGTGATCCGATTATGCACATGATTCGCAACTCTATGGATCATGGCATTGAGGAAAGCCAGGAAGAGCGGATTGCCGCCGGCAAGGACCCGGTAGGCGAAATCGTCCTTTCTGCTCGGGATACCGGCAGCGAGGTTATCATTGAGATTATCGACGATGGGCGGGGCGTTAATGACGATGCGGTGCTGGCCAAGGCCATTCGGCAGGGAATTGCCTCTCCTGACGTTGAATATAGTCATAGAGAGATTCTCAATTTCCTGCTGGCGCCCGGATTTTCCACCAATACGGAGGTTACAGAGTTCTCTGGCCGGGGCGTTGGTATGGATGTGGTTAAGCGCGGCGTAGAGGAGCTGGGAGGCAACGTTTCGCTTTCCAGCACGTTAGGTAAGGGGATGACCACCACCATTCGAATTCCGCTTACCATGGCAATCATGGATGGCATGGAGGTGGCGGTAGGCGACTCTATCTTTACCATCCCGATCAATAACATTCAGGCGACCATGAAGGTGGGACCGGGTGAAGTGATTCACGATTCTACCAGAGGGGAGATTATCAAGTGCCAGGGCAATTTCTATCCCATTGTAAGAGCGCGGGATCTTTATCAGCTCCAGAGCGGCGTTACCGAGATTGAGGAGGGCGTTTTGATTTGGCTGGAAGCGGGGGATCATTCTTACTGTTTGTTTGTGGATGAGCTGCTGGGGCAACAGCAAGTGGTGGTCAAGCAGCTGCCCGCTTATGTAAATAGCTTTAATGTAAAGAATTATGGCATCAACGGCTGTACTCTGCGCAGCGACGGCAGCATCAGTATCATTTTGGATGTAGCCAGCTTGTATACCGCTGCTCGGGGTGTGTGAGAAGGAGAGAAAAGTATGAACGAAGAGATTTTGTTCGCACGAGAGGATGAAACCGAACGGCCCTCCTCGCTGGATGACGGGGTGGATTCCCAGAAGTATCTGATTTTCATGGCGGCCCATTTAAAGCTGGGCGTAGTGGCTGAAGATGTAGTGGAGATTTTAAACAATCAAGTCATTACTTACCTGCCTATGGTACCCGACTATATCCGAGGTATCATCAATATGCGCGGCCAAATGATTCCCATTTTGGACATTTGCGCGCGAATGGGCATGCCTTCTCGCGAGCGAGACAGTTTGGTGGTCGTTCTCAATCTGGGAGAGGTGCAGCTGGGCATTTTGGTGGATGGGGTAGATCAAATGCTGGATATTCCAAAGGCGAATATCCATCCTTTGCCTGCGAACAGTACTCAAGTGCTAGTGTCTGGTATGTGTTCTTTGCCGGAAGGCGCCGGCACTATGATGGTGCTGGATTGTGAACAGTTGATTCCTAATGAATAATCTGGGAAGCGGAGCGGGCGGCTCCGGAAGTTTTTCCGCCCTGACCATTTCGGATAACGATTTTAACCGGATGGTAAAATTTATTCAAGGAAATTATGGTATTGATCTTAGTCAAAAGCGACAGCTGATTACTGGGCGGTTGTCTACGCCGCTTAAGCAGAGGGGTTACACCAACTTTACCGATTTTGTCAACCATGTGCTTCAGAACAAGGACAACGATTTGATTACCCTCTTGTTGGATAAATTGACTACCAACTATACCTTTTTCATGCGGGAGAAAGAACATCTGGATCTGTTTTGTCAAAAAATTATTCCGGATATCGTTCAACGCCATCAGAAGGACAAGACTTTGGCGATCTGGAGCGCGGGCTGCTCTACGGGAGAAGAGCCGTATAATATTACGATGTTTCTCTTTGACTACTTGGGTCCTCAAGCCGCGCAATGGGATACCAGGCTTTTGGCTACCGACATTTCTAATCGAGCGATGACTGCCGCCAAAAAGGGCGTTTATGAATTGCCTGACACCATCCCAAGCGACTGGAAGAAGAAATACTTTGTGGCGCAGTCCGGCGGACAGTACCAAGTGGCTCCGAAAGTGCGGGACAACGTGATTTTTCAGCCTTTTAATTTAATGGATCCGATCAAGTTTCGCCGGAAATTTGATGTAATTTTTTGCCGGAATGTGATGATTTATTTTGACCAGCCCACCAAAGACGCGCTGATACGCCGGTTTTATGACGCTACCGCGCCTGGCGGTTATCTGCTCATCAGCAAATCGGAAAATTTGAGCAACGACGCCCCTTACCGGCGGTTGGCGCCTTCCACTTTCCAGAAATAAATTTGGAGCTGGTTTAGGGAAACCAGGGCGTTTGCGGGCAGTCCTGCGGGCTAGGTTGCAGGAAACAGACGGGGAAGCCGCATTACGGCCTGTTCCCCGGCTGGGAGCGCCGGCTTGGTTTTTGATGCGGCTGTTTCGGTTTGGCTTCACAGTCTTTGCGGGAAGTGGGGCGGGGCCAGCTTCTTACTTGACGCAAGGATTTAAAGGAGGTAGAT
>CATJIY010000133.1 GCA_949740695.1 uncultured Eubacteriales bacterium | reverse complement strand
CGTGCTTTACGGCTACGGGAGCCGGGAAGAGTTGGAAGCCGCCGGCGCAGACGCGATCGCCGCTACAGTAAGCCAGCTGGGCTCGCTGCTGGACAGGTAAGCAGGAAAATGGACGCTAAACAAAGAAGCGGCATGACCGGTAAGATCATGCCGCCGTTTCTTTTATCGAATGGGAAAGTCAAAATAAGTATCCGGATAAGGTTCGGGACTGATATTAAAATGCCACCACTCGTGATCATAGGGCGTAAACCCGCTGGCAAGCATAGCGTCCCGAAGAATGTACCTGTTTTTCCGCTGTTCCGGAGTGATATCCGGGCAGTCCGGCCAGCTGCGTTCATCCATATAGTCAAAAATAGAACCCATATCCGCCTCCTGATGGGTTGCCAGCTCCACCATGGTCAAATCCACCGCTTTGCCCCGGGTATGGCCAGACCGCCGGGCAATGTAGCCATCCTCAAACATCCGCTTTTTTTCCACATTGGGATATTGGACAGGTTTGCGCCGCTGATCTTCCAGATCGTCTCCCCAGCGGCAAAAATCATCCACCGCCCGCTGCGGCCGGTAAGCGTCAAAAAACTTCAATACATATCCTTGTTTGCGCAGGATATCCGCCGCTTTCACGCAGCCCTCGGCGGCTTCTTTGGTCATCACCACCAACGGCTGCTCATACCCCTCGGCGGGACGGCCCATAAAGTTATCGGTTCCGGCGTATTTGGCGTCAATAATGCAGTCCTCTATCAGTTCGTCGATATAAACAAAGCCCTCTGGCAGCTGGCGGGCTTTGGGGACGCCCATGGTGCTCTGGTTCATCGGAAAGATCATCCTCTCTTTTGCAATTCGGTTTCGCCGTTTTCATTATACCAGACCGAATCCAAAAGTCAAAGGCGTTTTTCGTATTTTTTACAGGATAATAGGTTGGGCCTGCCGGCCCTCCAGCGCCGCCTCCATCGCCTGCTCGCAAAGGCCGAACCGGGCCGCCATGGAGCGGGGCTTTTTTTCATGGTCGTCTTGGCTGAACGGGACAAAGTAAAGGTTTCTCCGGTTCAACAATCCGCCGATATTTACCGCAGCCGTCCCCAAAGCGTCGTTTGTCGAGAGGGCCAACACCACCGGCTGATCGTTGCGCACCTGGGCCTTAATGGCCATTAGCACCGAGGTGTCTGTAATTCCATGGTTGAGCTTCGCCAGGGTATTGCCGGTACAGGGCGCGACGAGCAGCACGTCAAACAGCCTTTTCGGGCCGATCTGTTCCGCTTCCACAATGGTGGTCATAGGGGTTTTCCCCGTAATGCGATTCAATTCTTGAATAAAATCTTCCGCCCTATAAAACCGGGTATCCATGGTAGCCGCCGCCGGGGATAAAATAGGAGTAACCTCATTGTCCCTTGCCAGACGCTCCAATACCGGAAGCACCTGAGAAAACGTACAAAAGGAGCCAGTGATTCCCACGCCAATTTTTTTACCTTGCATCATATTCCTCCTCAAAACATTGATAAACTGCGTTGCGAATGGCTATCGCCCCTGACACCGGGGTCAACTGGCCAGGCAGCGCCAGAGCGTGAACAGTTTTTACCTCCAACTCCTTGGCAGCTTCCCAATCCACGCCGCCGGGACGAGAAGCCAGGTCTACTACCAAAGCCCCTGGAGACAGCCGTTCCAAGGCTTTCCTGTCCAGCACCAGCGCGGGGGCGGTATTAAAAATCAGGTCGTATTCCCCCGCCTCGCTATCCAGATTTTGAGATAACAAGGGATGATAGCCCTCGGCTTTTATCCTCCACAACTGATCTGGACAGCGCACGGCTACCGCTGTCCGGGCCGCGCCCATGGCTTTGCAAAGAGCCGACAGCGGTTTGCCGATACCGCCCCAGCCAATCACCAGCGCCGCGCTTCCCCGCAGGGTGCGCAGCCGGTGCTGCAACGCCACCTGAATGGCGCCCTCGGCTGTAATTGCTCCATTTTCCTCCACAAAGGAAGGCATGCCGCCATATTCAATCAGACGAAAGCCATGATTAAGAGCCGATTCCCGCAAACCATCGTTGGCTTTTGCCGCCACGAGAAAAGCCCCCGGCGGAAAAAGGTTCTCCCGGTCCCATTTTTCCGGCTCCGGCAGAAGCTGCGCCCGGTGCCCGTCGGCAATCAGCAAATCGCAAAGCAGATTTTGCCGCCGGTCCCCCCGAAGTACTGCGAAATCCAAAGATTCCTTCATTCCATCACCTCTTTCGTCCCAGTCTATGACCGCCGGTTTCACAAGGTGCAATCAAGCCCCGGTCTTTCGAACTGATTTTCATCGCTTGCAATTCTCTCAATCCCCCAAAGTTGCCTATCACAATCTATAATTTTTCAGAAAATAATTAAGAAAAAATTAGTTAGATCGCCGGTTTTCCCAGGAAACCTATGCAAGTGGAAGGAATCATGGTAAACTATAGTTCACTGGAACAGTCTGTGCGCGGACCGCTTTTCCAGCGTTCGTCCGCGTAAAACGATATATGATGGAGGTCTTTGTTATGAATGATCGAAACCCATCTGAAATCCTTCGCTCGGGAAAGCCCGTCCACCTCATCGGCATCGGCGGCGTTTCCATGCGCGCTTTGGCAAAAATGCTCCGTCGCCAAGGGGTAAACGTCCGAGGCAGCGACCGGGAAAGTTCGATCTATACCCTCCAGCTGGATGAGCTGGGCATCCCAGTAGCCATCGGCCACCGGCCGGACAACCTGCGGGATGCGGCGCTGGTGATCCGCACCGCCGCCATTCGGGACAATAACCCGGAAATTCAGGCCGCCCGCGCCGCCGGAATCCCGATCATTTCCCGGGCGGAAGCCTGGGGGATTCTGATGCGGGACTATCCCAAGGCGGTCTGTGTCGCGGGCACGCATGGAAAGACCTCCACCACTGCGATGATCGCCACTTTTACCCAGGCGGCCCAGCTGGACCCTACCGTTATGGTAGGGGGAGATTTGCCTTCTATCGGAGGCACGCTGCGCATTGGGAAAAGCGGATTATTTGTAGCCGAAGCCTGCGAGTATCAAAACTCTTTTCACGCTTTCTCCCCTACCGTCGCCGTCATTTTAAATATCGACCGGGATCACCTGGATTTTTTCAAGGATACTGACGACATCATCGCCTCCTTTCATCAATTTGCCCTGCGCACGCCCAAAGAAGGGGCGGTGCTCCTCAACGGAGAGGATGAAAACTGCCGTCTGGCCGCCCAGGGACTGGATCGCCGGGTGGTGACCTTTGGGTTTTCCCCGAATTGCCAAGTTCGAGGGGAAAACATCGCTCTGAAGGATGGCTTCCCTTGTTGCGACGTCACCCGGGACGGCAAGTTTTATTGCCGCATGACCTTGTCGGTTCCCGGGCGGCATAATCTTTTGAACGCCTTGGCCGCCGCCGGGGTGGCGATGGAGCTGGAGGTTCCCCCCCAGCAATTTGCGGAAGGCATGGCCGCTTACAAAGGGGTTGGCCGCCGGTTTGAGTTGATACGAACATGGCGGGGCGCTCGGGTCTATGACGACTACGCCCATCATCCCAATGAAATCGAGGCTACCTTAAAGGCTGCCAAGGAATTAAACCCCCGCCGGGTGATCTGTGTATTTCAGCCTCATACCTATTCCCGCACAGTATCCCTGCTGGACGATTTTGCCGCCGCCTTGTCCCACGCCGACCAGGTGTTGCTCTGCCCGATCTTTGCCGCCAGGGAAGCCAACGTCTTCGGCATCTCTTCCCAGGATTTAGCCTGCCGTATTCCCGGCGCAGAGGCGGCGGACGACTTCGCCCAGGTGGCGGCGCGGCTGAGCCAGCTGGTTCAGCCAGGGGATTTGATCTTTACCATGGGCGCGGGAGACGTCAATAAAATCGGCCGCATGCTGGAGGATTAAGCCATGTCCAGTCTGCTTACTACCACCTACAACACCCGTCTTTTGCGGGAAGGGTCCTTTCGTTATGTACGCAGCGACGTACCCGACCGGCTTAATCCCCAGGATCTCCAATGGCTGTTGGAGCACAATATTCAGACGGTGATTGACCTGCGTTCTCCGGAGGAAGCCGCTGGCCGCCCTTGTCCGCTGTCCAGCCATCCTGCCTTTCATTACCGGCTGATGACGGTGAGCACCGATATCGCTCCCCGCCGTCCGGAGGATGTTCCCCAATCCTATCTTTCCATGGTGACCCATCGGGCCTGGGAGGCGGTGCGGGCCGCTCAACAGGCCGATACCAACGTTTTGTATTTTTGCAACGCCGGCAAGGACCGCACCGGAGTGATCTCCGCCCTGCTGCTGCGGGAGATGGGCGCTTCCCGGCAGGAGGTTGTGGACAATTATGTGCTCTCTGCGGAAAATTTGCGGGAGATGCTGGTCCAGTTCGTGGCAAACCGCCCTGAGCTGAGCCTTTCGGTGGTGACGCCCCGTCCCTGGTATATGGAAACTTTTTTAGACCGGCTGGAAATCCAAGAAAAGCAGGAGGCCGCCTTATGTCCGAAACCGTAAAGCTTTATACCCGGCAAAATGACAAAACCCTGTGGCAGTTGGAACGGGACGGACGAATGATCAACCAGCGAAACTACGTCCGGCTGCACTTTGGCGATATGGCCCAGCATTACCTGGAAAGCTACGATTGGTTCGCTCAGCAAGCCGCCAAGCGGGTGCCCAAGCCAGAGGACGTAACCGCTTCCATCTGGTGCTCCATCAGTCCGGAAAATTGTTTAAGACCCATCCCGGGAACAGTGGTTTACGCGCTGGAGGTTCCCCGGGATCAAGTCATTTATTTTGACGAGGGAAAGTGGGACTATGTACTCAACCGGATTTATCTCCCAAAAGATGAAGCCGATCAGCAAGCCTATCG
>CATJIY010000132.1 GCA_949740695.1 uncultured Eubacteriales bacterium | reverse complement strand
CGGGCAAAAAAAGCGTAGTCTATGGAAGAAAGGCAATCTGCCCGGTGAGCTCCTTTTTTCTCCAGTCCCAGAAAAGGCCCTTCCAGGTAAATGCCTTTTATAACCCCATTCGCTTGACCGCACCGGGCGGCGGCTTGCTCCATCATCGGTTTGGGATTGGTCATCAGGGTTGCCAAAACAGTGGTGGTGCCGTGGCTGACGTAGCAGCGGCACATGGTTTCCAGTTGCTCCTCGCCGGCGCGGTCAAAGTCGTAGCCGCCGCAGCCATGGGTATGAATATCCACCAGACCGGGCAGTAACCAGCAGCGAGAAACATCCTCCCCTGGCCCCAGATCGGGACCAATGGCGGCGATAATTTCCCCTTGAATTGCTCAATCCATCTGAACAAACCGGTCCTCCAAAAACAACCGGGCATTTTTTAAAACCACGATAACTTCACTCCTTTGAAAAGAGCAGGCCCGTCTGGGGAGAGACAGGCCTGCTGTAATTATTTTTTCTCATTGGCGTACAGCTGCGCCAGATGAATCATGCAGTCTACCGACTGGTCCATTTCCTCAATGCAGCAGTATTCTAGGCAGCTATGGAAGTTGCCGCCGCCGGTGCCCAGATTGGGACAAGGCAACCCCATAAAGGACAATCGGGCGCCATCAGTGCCGCCTCGAATGGCAACTACCTGTGGTTCGCCTCCGGCCTGCCGGATGGCGGTAAGAGCGTTATCCACCAAATGGCGGTGGGCCAGCACTTGTTGGGCCATGTTGCGATAAGAATCCGTAATGCGGCAGGTTACTGTTTCAGGGCCATATTTTTCATTGAGATAGACGGCGGCCCGACGGACGCTTTCTTTTTGAGCTTCCAGCTTCTGGATGTCGTGATCTCGAAGAATATAGTCCATAACGCAGTGCTCCACTTGCCCGGTCATATTTGTCAGATGAAGAAAGCCTTCATAGCCCTGGGTGTATTCGGGCTTTTTTTCCGGGGGCAGCAGCCGTTCCAATTCCATGGCGATGGTAAGGGCGTTTTTCATGACGTCCTTGGCCGAGCCGGGGTGAATGTTTTTGCCCTGAATTTCCACGTGAAGAGAAGCGGCGTTAAAATTCTCATATTCCAGCTCTCCAAAAGCGCCTCCGTCCAGGGTATAGGCAAAGTCAGCGCCAAAACCAGCTACATCGAACTGGTCGGCTCCACGACCGATCTCCTCATCTGGGGTAAAAGCGATTTTCAACGGGCCATGGGCGATCTCAGGATGGGCCAGCAACCGTTCAGCCAAGGTGAGGATTTCCGCGACGCCCGCTTTGTCATCGGCGCCTAGCAGCGTGGTTCCGTCAGTAACAATCAGCCCTTTTCCCTGACATCGAGCCAGCTCCGGGAAGTTTTTGGGGGAGAGGATAACGCCGGTTTCCCGGTTCAGCAAGATATCTCCGCCATCATAGCGTTCAATGATCTGCGGCCGGATATTTGCCGAAGGCACATCGTCCACCACGTCCATGTGGGCAATAAAGCCCAGCGTCGGCCCTTGATAGTTGGAGATATTGCCGGGAATTGTTCCATAGAGGTAGCCGTTTTTTTCTAATCGCACGTCAGAAATGCCAAGCTGAATCATTTCCTCTTTCAAAGCCTGGGCAAAAATCAGCTGCTTTTCCGTGCTGGGGCAGGTTTCTGACCGGCTGTCCGAGGCGGTGTCGAAGGCTGCATACCGCAGCAGGCGTTCATAAGGCCGCATAATGGATTCCTCCTGTTTTTAATGTTCCAGCAATTGCCGGCAGCTGGCCAAAGACACCGGGATGGCAAACCGGCCAGGCTCTTTGTTGTTGAGCTGGAAAGGTTGGGTATAGAAAATAAAACCTTCGGTGGTGAGCGCGTAATCCTGGGAAAATTCTTCCAAGGTGCGGCTTTCAGGAGTAGTAACTTCCAGACCATTCTCCTCACACCACTTCAGGAGTTCGGAAAGCAGTTTGGGCGCCGCCTGGCTATAGCCTTCCCCCAAGAGGGTTTCCAGAGAGAGCCGCCAGCCGTTGTCCAGCAAAAAGACCTGGGCCTTGGAGTATTCCTCGGTTTGACCGTTTTCCTCCACATGGAAGTCGCATCGGACGCAAAGATATCCTTCGGGGGCTTCCAGCAGCTCATAGCCGATTTCAAGAGCAAAAATTTTGTCTGCTTGGGTCACTTGGTTCCAGTCGATGCCATAGGCCGCCCGGGCTTTTTCAAAAAAAGCTTCGGCGTCCTGGTTGAGTCCAGCCATTTCGTTTTGATAATATTCGTTAATACGGGCAAAGCTTTGCGCTTTTTCTCCAGTTTTATTAAAATAAGGGAAAGTTACTGAGTAGTCGGCCAGGATCGTTCCGGCAGCGTTGGATAGGATTTTGTGGAGGGGAAAATCCCCCTGAAAAGCGCTTTGGGGATCTATCTGGGTTTGCGCTTCCAGCTGAGCGGCCTGAACGGCCTCCTGGGCCGCGCGCTGCTCCTCTGGGGTCTGATAGGGGAGAATACTGCATCCGGCCAGCAAGGTCAGCGCCAGACCAGCGGCCAGCAAACGAACATATTTCATTGGAAACTCCTTTTCTCAGGGTGGCAGACCGGGGCGGATCCCCGGGGGAGGACATGCTTACTGATTTATATACCATAGCAAAAAAGCGGCCGAAAGTCAAGAAATGAGGCGAGTGATTTGCTTTTAAAGGAGGCGCGGTCCCGCTTTGTTTATTTAGGGGAGAGGGCTTTTACGAAAAAAGGCCCCTCACTGGGAAATTTACAATTTGGCGGCGAGTTTTGACTTGACAAGGGAAAGCGGTTCGTGTATGATAGTGCTTGTAACCAAATTGTAATTTTTCCCGGGACAAGCCCCGGTTTTTCCTGAGAAAGGGATGTTTTATGTTATCTGCTGAGTCTTACGCGCTGGCCAGAAAGCCCAGCCGGAGGCGGCCGTTACGCCGTCGCTGGGTGAAGCTGCGGATGCGGGTCCGGCGCTTTACGATTATCCATTCTAATCCGGGCCAGATTCGGGGGCTTTCCGGCGGAATTTTCCGAGGGCTGAGTTGGCTTTCCGGACTGTTTTCCGCTGTATGGAGAGCGATTACGGGGCTTTTGAGCTGGATTTATCGTTGGTGTTGCCGCACGGCCGAGCAGGCGGCTCTCCGGATTCGGGACTTTGATGCGGTGCGGTGGGATTGGTATCAGCGCCGTCTGGAATTGAAAAGCCTGACCCAACGCCGCCAGAGGAGCCGGACCGCTCCCGCTCTTTTGATGGCCAGCGCGGTGGTGATGATTGTTTCGGCCTGTTGCTTTAGTTTGGGTTTTGAAGTTCGGCTGAACGGAGAATCCATCGGCTATGTAGAGAACCGGAGAGAGGTGCTTCAGGTGGTGGAGCAGGTGGAACAGCGGGTCAGCTCTTATCTGGGCGCACCCTATAGCTTAGACGCCGACTTTTCTTATTCTTTGCGGTATATGGACCGCACCGAGAGGCTGGACCAGGAGCTGCTGGCGCAACGGCTTTTCGCTTCGGTGGATGATCAGCCGCACCGATATGTCCTTTTAGTGGATGGAGAGATCCTCGGCTCCTGTCAGAGCCGCACTGCGTTAGAGTTGATGTTGCGCCGGATTTTACTGAGCGCTGTACCCAACGCTACCCAGGTGAACACCTCCTTTGTCAATGACGTGCAGATTCAGGAGACCACCTCTCAGGCGGTGCCTGCCGCCACCATTGCGGATATGGAGGCGCTGCTTACCTCGTTGAAGGAAGAAACCCAGTATTATACCGTTCAGCCAGGGGATACGGTCAGCGCTATTGCGTTGAATCATGATACTACGGTCAGTCAAGTGAAAGCCCTTAATCCAGGTCTGGATGAAACCCGCATTTATTCCGGCCAGCAGATTACCCTTTCGGGCGCGGTGCCTTATCTTTCCGTTCAACAAACAGTCACAGAAACTTATGCCGAAACCATACCCTTCCAGACCAACGTGGAGTATGACGATTCCATGTATAAAAACAAAAGTTATATCAAAGTGGAAGGGGTAAACGGTTCGGCCGACGTAGTAGCAGATGTTACCTATGTAAACGGTAGTGAAACCAATCGTAATATTTTGAGCTATACGGTGACACGGGAACCGGTGAACGCCGTGAAGGTGGTGGGAACGAAGGATCTGCCTCGCACCGCAGCTACCGGAAGCTTTATCAAACCCAGCAACGGCCGGTTTACTTCTGGTTACGGCTATCGTCCCAGTCTGGGTGATTTCCACACCGGTGTGGATTTTGCCGGTAAAACCGGTACCGCTATCTGGGCGGCGGACGGTGGAACGGTCAGCTTTGCTGGACGGAAGGGCAATTATGGATTGTGCGTTATGATCGACCATGGAAACGGATATGTAACCCTTTATGCGCATTGCAGCAAGCTACTGGTTTCTAAGGGCGATAAAGTGGCAAAAGGCGATCAGATCGCTAAGGTAGGCGCCACCGGCCGGGTTACCGGGGCTCATGTCCACTTTGAAATTAAGTATAATGGAGCGAACCAGAACCCGCTGAAATATATTGGGAAGTAATCACGTTGCTTTTTGACGGCGCTTGTGAGCCGGACGGGAAGTATGGCGTTGGGTTTTCGGTGATGCGCTCGCCACAGAATCGCTTGACTTGATTTTTGGAACATGATCAAAGGGCATAATACAGCATAGAAGAAAGGAGCGGGCTTTTGCCCGCTCCTTTTTCGCGTTTGGGTTGGAAACGCAGGAAAGAGAGTTTGCTTATTGCAGCAGCTGCAGCACGCCCTGAGGCACCTGGTTGGCCTGAGCCAGCATGGCCTGAGCGGACTGGATCAGGATGTTGTTCTTGGTGTAAGCCAT
>CATJIY010000131.1 GCA_949740695.1 uncultured Eubacteriales bacterium | reverse complement strand
TTTTTTAAGCATGTAGAAAATCTATTTTTAAATTATAGCAAATCTTGCCGGTTTTGTCTATGATCCAAAGAATTTTTCCATATTTTATTGCGTAATAAAAATCTTCATGATAAAATTATTTCATTACATACAAATGGAACGAACCGAAGGGAGCGATTTACCTATGGCGAAAACGGCATGGATTTTTTCCTACAAGCTAAAAAAACATATAACCCAGGAACAGTTTATTCAACAGACTCAAAAACTGCATGATGAAATCATCTCTCAAGCAAAAGGCTTCCTCTCCTGGGAGCATTATCTGCAAGGAGACACATGGACTGACTTTGTTCTTTGGGAAACCGAGGAGGACGCCCAAAACGCCACAATCATTGGAAAAGGAAAAGCGGTAACCGAAGCGTTTTATGCCTGTATTCAAATGAATACTTGCCGGGCGTTGATTTCGCAACTGGTTAAAAAATATTAATTCTTATGACTTTTATGGTGGAGGTGGTCTTTTCCTTTTGGCAGGCGGTATTAAGATATTAAGATCACTTTTGCAACCGACCGGGAAAGGCGCGGCACTTTATGAAAAAACGCTGGAAACCTGTGAGCATCGTCATTCTGATTTTATTGGCTATGGTCTTGATCTTTGCGCCCTGACCCAAGGACGAAGCGCCAGAATCTGTGTCCAATCCGGTTACCGGCCCCGCCTTTTCTACTCCGATTCAACCCGGATATGGCGCGCCGAATCCCTTCCATTAAGCCGCTGTAAAAAACTGTGGACCTCCAATGTTTGGAGGTCCGCTTTTTCTTTTTTACGGGTTTTCGCGGCAGGTATCCCAAAGAGAAATTTGCATACCCTATTTCTGGTGATGCTTAATGAAACAACAAAAATGGAAAATTTATGCCTTTTGGATTTTCCTGACCCAGCTGACAGGCGGTTTGGCCGGATGGCTGACCAAAGAAGGGGCAGAGCTTTATCGTACCGCTGTAAAAAAGCCGCCCCTGTCTCCGCCAGACATCGTCTTTCCCATCGTATGGACTCTGCTCTTTCTTTTTATGGGGATCGGTATGGCGCGGATTTCCCTTTTTACCGCCAGCCTCAGACACAGCCGCTGCCGGAATATTTTCTTGATTCAGCTGGCTTGCAATTTTTTGTGGACGATTCTATTTTTTAACCTCCAGCAATATGGATTGGCTTTCTTCTGGCTGGTTGGCTTGTGGCTGTTAATCCTTTGGATGATCCGCATCTTTTCCCAGGTTGACCGGCCCGCCGCCTGGTTGCAAATTCCTTATCTCCTTTGGGTGGCTTTTGCCGGATATCTTAACCTGGGAGTCTGGCGGCTAAACGGATAGCGCCACGGTCAGCCTTTGAGCTGACCGTTTTTCTTTCCTGCTGGTTATCCCAGTTTTCTTTTATAATACAACTTACCCAAAGCCATGCAAACCGACAAGGCCAGCACCGCCGCCACTCCAGTGATAAAAACAGTCACGCTAAAATATCCGCTGATAATGCTGGCTGGCAGCATCAGCAATACAAAAACTCGCGCACCGCTAGCCTGGCCCTGGGTAGCGATCTTTCGGGAACGTTCATCATAATTTTTGTTATACCACTTTTGCAATTCCTGCTGGTTGCGCATAGCCCGCAGATTGCGAATGAAACCAATCGCCAGCAACAGCAACACGCCCATGGCGCTTCCCGCGATAAACCCGTTCCAATAATCCACAAACCGGCTGTCCTGCGGCGGCTGAATCACCTGGCAAAAGGCCAAAACCTGCACAATAAATAAAATAACAATCGAAGCGCCTATCACCAGATTTTCCAATTTCAATTTTTTACGATATTGTTCCATGGTCATTTGCGTATTCATCAGCGTTCCGCTCCTTCCTCGTATTCAGAAAAATCAAATACCTCTTCAATAGTCAGCCCGAAATACCGGGCGATTTTATAGGCCAGCGGTAAAGAAGCAATATATCTTCCGCTTTCAATGGAAGTAATCGTCTGACGAGTGACGCCAACCGCCAGAGCCAGCTCCTCTTGAGAAAGCTTTCTCTCTTTCCGCAGCGCGGGAATCTTGGTTTCCACAAAACACCCTCTTTCCTTTTTTAAAAAAACTTTTCAACGG
The DNA here is from genome assembly GCA_949740695.1 of uncultured Eubacteriales bacterium. Classification (GTDB taxonomy): domain Bacteria; phylum Bacillota; class Clostridia; order Oscillospirales; family Butyricicoccaceae; genus UBA4644. The sequence continues at coordinate 2,768 of CATJIY010000131.1, read as the reverse complement.
CCCTTTCTTTCAGTGCCGGACATGTACGCCGTCCCAGCGCAAAAACAAGTAACCGTTGGAGCAAAGGCCCCGGCGTGCCCCAACAATCCCGCTATCAGGCAGAAACCTCCCATTCCATACATGGCCCAGCCAATCGCTTTTCTTGGCAACATGCTTCGTCTCCTTTTGCTAAGTTTGCTTTGCTTTTTTAGTATAGCACGCTTATCATAAAATGTCAAGTCTGCTTGTCATTTTTTCTTTTTAGTTTTTCACGCTATAAATTTAACTGGAAGATTGCACGAATTCCCTCTTGGATTTCGTGCAATCTTCCAGTTGACTATTTATTCATTTTCAACGTATAATTATACCATTATATCAAAATCAATTATTTGAAAGGCTTTGGAGGCATTTCTTATGGTAAACAAAGAAACTATCAAAAAAATCGTTTTGGCCTATTCCGGCGGACTGGACACTTCGGTCATCATCCCCTGGCTCAAAGAAAACTATAACAATCCGGAGATTATCGCAGTATCCGGCAACGTGGGCCAAGCCGACGAGCTGGAAGGCTTAGAAGAAAAGGCCCTCAAATCAGGGGCTTCCAAGCTATATGTGTTGGATTTGTCCAAAGAATTTGTAGAGGATTTCATCATCCCCACGGTCAAAGCCGGGGCCAAATACGAAGATTACCTGATGGGCACCGCTTTCGCCCGGCCGCTGATTGGCGTACGCCTAGCAGAAATCGCTCTCAAAGAAGGCGCAGACGCCATCTGCCATGGCTGCACCGGCAAAGGCAACGATCAGGTGCGCTTTGAGCTGGCTATTAAGTCAGTGGCTCCCAATATGCCCATTATCGCCCCTTGGCGGGAGTGGGAAATCAAATCTCGCGACGAAGAAATCGACTATGCCGAAGCCCACAATGTTCCTCTGAAAATCACTCGCGAGACCAATTACTCCAAGGATAAAAACTTGTGGCACCTGTCCCATGAAGGTCTCGACTTAGAAGATCCAGCCAACGAACCTCAGTATAACAAGCCCGGCTTTCTGGAGATGAGCGTCTCCCCTGAGCAAGCCCCCGACAAACCCGCCTACGTAACCCTTTCTTTTGAAAAAGGCGTTCCCGTTGCTCTGGACGGTAAGAAGATGGAGCCGGTAGAACTGGTGCTAGCCCTGAACAAGATCGGCGGAGAAAACGGCGTCGGCCTGTTGGATATCGTAGAAAACCGGCTGGTGGGCATGAAGTCCCGGGGCGTGTATGAAACGCCTGGCGGAGCCATTTTGTATAAAGCCCACGAAGTGTTGGAAACCATCACCCTGGATCGGGAAACCCAGCATTACAAAACGCTGGTGGCCCAGAAGTTTGCCGAACTGGTTTACTTCGGCCAGTGGTTCACCCCTCTACGCAAAGCGCTCTCCGCCTTTGTAGACAGCACCCAAGAGACGGTTACCGGCGAGGTCAAACTCAAGCTGTACAAAGGAAATATGATAAACGCGGGGGTTACTTCCCCTTACTCTCTCTACGATGCGGAAATTGCCTCCTTCGGTGAGGACGGCGGCATTTATGACCAGGCCGAATCGGCCGGCTTTATCAACCTCTTTGGCCTGCCCATCCAGGTTCGGGCCAACCTGGAAAAGAAGCTGGGCAAAAAGCTGGGCGAATAATCCTCATGAGCGAAAAACTTTGGGCGGGCCGCGCCGCAAAGCAGCTGGACCAGCTCGCGGACGACTTCAATTCTTCCATCCGGTTTGATCAGCGAATGTACCGGGAGGATATCGCCGGCAGCATGGCCCACGCGGCCATGCTGGGTGCTAAAGGCATCAATTCCGAAACGGATACCCAAGCTATTTTATCAGGGCTGGAAGGCATTTTGAAAGACCTGGAAAGCGGCGCGCTGGCTATCGACCCCGCCGCCGAAGATATTCATATGTTTATCGAGAGCCAGCTCACCGCCCGCATCGGTGAAGCAGGCAAACGGCTTCACACCGCCCGCAGCCGCAACGACCAGGTGGCGCTGGATTTGCGGCTTTGGCTTCGGAAAGAAATCGGGGAACTGCGCAGTCTTACCGCCGCCCTTATCCGGGCCATTTGCCAAAAAGCCCAGACTTGCCGGGACGCCATCGTTCCTGGATACACCCATCTTCAACGGGCGCAGCCCATCGTCTTTGCCCACCAGCTGCTGGCCTACAGCATGATGCTAGAGCGGGACCTGGGCCGCTTGGCAGATGCGGCCAAACGGCTGAATGTATCCCCTCTGGGCAGCGGAGCCTTGGCAGGCACCACCTACCCCATCGACCGGGCTATGACCGCCAAAGCCTTGGGCATGGAGGGCTATACGCTCAACAGCATTGACGGTGTTTCCGACCGGGACTTTGTGGCCGAAACTTGCGCCGCACTGTCCATTTTAATGATGCATCTTTCTCGCTTGTCCGAGGAGTTGATTTTGTGGTCCTCCTGGGAGTTCCGCTATGTAGAGCTGGATGACGCCTACACCACCGGCTCCAGCATCATGCCCCAAAAGAAAAACGCCGATATGGCCGAACTGGTTCGAGGCAAAACCGGCCGGGTCTACGGCAGTCTCATGGGTATTCTCACTGTTTTGAAGGGACTTCCCCTGGCCTATGACAAGGATATGCAAGAAGATAAGGAAGGTCTGTTTGACAGTGTGGACACTGTCAAGATGTGCCTCCAGGTAATGGCTCCCATGATCGCCACCATGAGCGTCAACCGGGAAGCCATGCGCCAAGCGGCGGCAAAGGGCTTTATCAACGCTACTGATCTGGCGGACTATCTG